>NZ_QSIG01000006.1:0-118512 GCF_003468525.1 Prevotella sp. AM34-19LB
TATATAATATATTAATATATAGATATTTTATATATATACTATATTATATATAGATATTTTATATATATACTATATTATATATAGATAATATTATTAACAATATTATCTATATATAATATAGCTTATGTTATGAAGAATGATAGATTGATGTATCTTGAAATAAGTGATACTGTCCCTATGTGAGTAGAAAAAATCTCAATGGGAGTAGAAAGATTCCTGATATGAGTAGAAACTTGCGGAAACATTTGGTGGTCTTGGATATTTTTCGTAATTTTGTAGTGTGTTGAAAATAACTTCAACCGTCAACTAATAAATACTAAACAAAATGGAAGAAAACAAAGAGAATCAGAAAGATCTTTTGTTTGAAGACGAAGAGGAGGAAGAGGAACTTCCCCCTGCGATGCCGGAAAAACTGCCATCGCTTATCAAGCTCCTAGTGAGTCGTACCCCTGACATCTACAAGCCAGCCGTGGCTCATGCCGTATTCCCATCTCTTGCCGCCCACCTCTATCAGGTAAGCTTCGAGTATGTAGATGGTGTAGAACACGAAGCAACACTAATGAACGTGCTCATGGCCCCCACAGGTGCAGGAAAGAGCTGCGTGAATGCTCCGATTAATCACATCATGGCCGATATCCGCAAGCGGGATGAGGTGAACCTGCAGCGAGAGAAAGAGTGGAAGCTGGAGGTGAATACGATGGGTACGCACAAGTATAAGCCGAAGCGTCCTACCGACCTGATGGTGCAGGAAGTGGATCCGGACATGACTTCGGCTGCCTTCGTGCAGCGCATGTATGATGCCAAGGGCCATTTCCTCTACTCCAACATGAACGAGATTGATCAGTGGGATGCCATCGAGGATGGCGGAAAGGGCAAGCAGAGAGGCAGAAAATGGACTATCATGTGCCTCGCCTTTGACCCCGGTAACTCCTTCGGGCAGACCCGCGCCATGCCCGGTTCTGTGAACGAAAGGGTACACATCCTCTATAACTGGAATGCCTGTACCACCATCGGTCACGGTCGTCAGTTCTTCAAGAAGGTGGTATCAGACGGTCCGCTCTCCCGCATCAATTTCTGTACCATTCCGCCCCGTGAAATCGGTTCTGATATGCCGGTGTATGGCGATTATGATGAGGCATTCGATGAGGAGCTTCGTCCTTACATCAATCGCCTGTGCAAGGTGCGCGGCAAGATAGACTGTCCTCAGGCCGTCCGTCTCATCAACGAACTCATGGAGGAATGTCGTGATTTCTCTATCTGCAGTCAGGACCGCATCTACGAGAATTTCTCATTCCGTGCTCTCGTGATAGCTTATCTCAAGGCTTGTGTGCTCTATGTGGCAAACGGTTGCAAGTGGGAGGATGAGATAGATGATTTCATCCGCTGGTCGCTGCATTATGATCTGTGGTGCAAGATGCGCTTCTTTTGGGATCTGATAGATGATGAGAGACATCAGCGTTTCACCTCCCGCGGTCCGCAGAATCTTCTCCAGCAATTGCCTGATGATTTTACCTGGGAGGCATTGGAAAAGCTTCGTGACGAGGCCAACCTGAAGCCTGGCGGTACCCGGGAGATGCTGAAGAGCTGGATGAAGCGAGGGTATCTGGAATATGATGTGGTGAGCAGAAAGACGCTTTTCCGCAAGAGTGCTTTCGGAAAAGCATAGTCGAAATGTAGAATAAGATAATCTTTCGATAAAATATAGTCGAAATGTAGAATATGATGCTCTCAGATAGGGGCAGTTTCAGTTGTTTTTTCAGACATTCAACTGAAGCTGCCCCCTCTTTTTTATATGAAGTTTTGGGAAATGCAAATTCCCAACCTGCTATGGGAAAGCTGGTTGGGGAAATTATGATAGATTTCGCTTCTATCAGAAAATATCCGAATGTGAATTAGAGTGGATATTCCTCGAAAGCGTAGAGTACAGTGCTCAAATAACGCTCGCCAGTATCTGGCAAGAGGGCAACAATCTTCTTGCCCTTGTTTTCAGGACGCTTCGCAATCTCGGTGGCTGCAAAGGCGGCAGCACCTGATGAGATTCCTACCAGCAGACCCTCGGTCTGAGCCAAATCACGACCTGCCTTGATGGCATCATCGTTCTGAATATCCAATACCTCATCGATATATTCTGAAGAATAGGTCTCTGGAACGAAACCGGCTCCAATGCCCTGAATCTTGTGAGGACCGCTCTTTCCGCCGTTCAATACAGGCGATGTGGCTGGTTCTACGGCAATCACCTTCACGTTAGGATTCTGCTCCTTCAGATATTTGGCGATGCCCGAAATGGTTCCACCAGTACCTACACCGGCTACGAAGATATCAATCTCGCCATCGGTATCAGCCCAGATTTCTGATCCAGTTGTGGCATAGTGCTTGGCAGGATTGGCTGGGTTGGTAAACTGTCCCAGAATCACGGAACCAGGAATGGAATCGCGGAGTTCCTCGGCAGCCTTGATGGCACCAGGCATTCCGTCCTTACCGCTGGTCTGCTTCACTTCTGCGCCGTAAGCCTTCACCAGGTTTCTGCGTTCCACACTCATGGTTTCTGGCATGGTGAGGATGAGGTGATAGCCCTTTACGGCTGAAACCAGAGCCAGGCCTACACCCGTATTACCGCTGGTTGGTTCGATGATGGTGGCACCTGGTTTCAGGATGCCCTTCTGCTCAGCGTCTTCGATCATCGCAAGTGCGATACGATCCTTTACGCTTCCGCCAGGTTGAAGAATTCTACCTTAGCAATCACAGGAGTCTCCAAACCCTTGGATGCTGAATACTTACCCAATTCTACCAATGGGGTCTTACCGATCAAATCAGTAATCTGTTTATATATCTTTGTCATAACTGTACTCTTTAAAATCATTAATAATTAGCTACTACTTACTAGTCATTTCTCCCTATTCATTACTTTACATAGGTGAATGCCTCATCGAGTGCCTCAATCAGGTCGTCGATGTTCTCGATACCGATGCTCAGGCGAACGGTAGAAGGATAGATGTGCTGCTCCTCCAATTCCTCTGGGCTCAACTGAGAGTGGGTGGTTGTTGCTGGGTGGATAACCAGAGACTTCACGTCGCTACGTTAGCCAACAGAGAGAAGATGCGCAGGTGGTCGATGAACTCCCATGCCTCTTTCTCGCCGCCCTTGATATCGAAGGTGAAGATAGAACCTGCACCGTTAGGGAAGAGCTTCTTGTAAAGCTCGTGGTCTGGATGAGACGGAACGGCAGGGTGATTTACCTTAGCCACCTTAGGATGGTTCTCCAGATACTCTACCACCTTCAATGCATTCTGAACGTGACGCTCTACACGGAGGCTCAATGTCTCCAAGCCCTGAAGAAGAATCCAGGCATTGAATGGAGAGAGGGTTGCACCGGTATCACGAAGGATGACCGCACGGATTCGGGTTACGAAGGCTGCTGCTCCGGCTACATCTGCGAATACCGCACCGTGATATGATGGGTCTGGCTTAGCGAGAGTAGGGAACTTGTCGGCATTTGCCTTCCAGTCGAACTTACCGCCATCTACGATGACGCCACCGAGAGATGAACCATGACCGCCGATGAACTTGGTAGCAGAGTGAACCACGATATCTGCTCCGTGCTCGATAGGGCGGATGAGGTATGGGGTGCCGAAGGTGTTGTCGATAATCAATGGGATGTTGTGGCGATGAGCAATCTCTGCCAACTTATCGATATCGGTTACATCAGAGTTCGGATTTCCGAAGGTCTCTGCATAGAGTGCCTTGGTATTTTCCTGGATGGCAGCCTCTACCTGCTCGAAGTTGCGAGGATCCACGATGGTGTAGCTGACACCCTGTGTGGATAATGTATGAGTGATGAGGTTATAAGTACCACCGTAGATGTTGTCGGCAGCTACGATGTGGTCGCCATTCTGAAGGATGTTCTGCAGAGCGTAGGTAACGGCGGCAGCGCCAGAAGCGACAGCCAAACCTGCTACACCACCTTCGAGGGCAGCCACACGGTCTTCGAATACACCCTGAGTAGAGTTGGTCAAGCGACCGTAGATGTTACCTGCGTCACGGAGTCCGAAGCGATCGGCAGCGTGCTGAGAGTTGCGGAACACGTAACTTGTGGTCTGGTAGATAGGCACCGCACGGGCGTCGGTAGCTGGATCTGGATTTTCCTGACCTACATGCAACTGAAGTGTCTCAAAGCGAAGTTTCTTTTCAGTACTCATAATCTATGTCCTTTCTTTAATTTTATGTTAATATTCCATCTTATTCATTTATATAAATATGTCGCCCAGAAATCAGATTGATGTTCTCTTTGAAAGACATTATACTGTTTGTTCTGATTGACGCTGCAAAGGTACGGCGATTTTTGGGATTCTGAAATAGCATATGAGTAGTATTCCTGCTACCACGTTTGTGGTATTCGGGCATTTTTTAGCTGCTTTGATGGGCTTACACCTTATTATTATAGGAGCAATTTTTATTATATATAGGATTTTTGAGTCTGTATCCCATCCCAAACTAGTCTTTCAGGCAGCCGATAGGTACCACATATACTCCGTCTTCTCTGCGGTAAGCATAGTCGCCTACGGCAGTAAGTACCATCATAAAAGATGGAGCTTTCATCTTGGTCGTGTCTATCTTATCTGCAAGAGCAGTTAGTGTAGAGACTCCTTTTTCGATGGCTTGTGCACCACCCAGCTTGATTTCGATGAGGCCGTATGAGCCGTTGCGAAGATGGATAACTGCATCACATTCCAAACCGTTCTTATCGCGGTAATGATATACGTTGCCGTCGATGGCATCAGCATATACACGAAGATCACGGACGCATAGGGTTTCGAAGAGCAAACCGAAAGTCTCCAAGTCGTTGATGAGATCATCAGGACCTAGACCTAATGCAGCCACTGCAATGGATGGATCAACGAAATATCGGGTTTCAGCCGAACGGATGGCTGTCTTGCTGCGAAGGTTCGGATTCCAGGCAGGCATGTCCTCTATGACGAAGATTTTTTTGAGCGCACCGATGTAACTCTGTACAGTCTTGTCAGCCAGTGTCTCATCATCGTTTTCCATCATATCTTGTCTTATGGCTCCGATACTTACTTGCCCACCTTGTGAACGGGCGTATGAACGCAGAAGCAGCTTGGTTCGTTCGCTGTTTCTGCTGATTTCATCCACTCTTGAAATATCAGTCTTTACCACCGCATCGTAATAGTCGTAAGCCTGTCGCAAAGCGGCTCTTGGGTTCTTGGTAGTGGCACTAGGCCATCCACCTCTGCAGACGAGATATGCGATGTCTTCCAGTTTCAATTTGTTGAAACCTTCCAGGTTTGCATTTCCCTTGAACAGTTCGCTGATGCTAACTTCTCCTGTAGATTCTCCTGATTCCCATAATGACATAGGTCGCATGGTAATCCAGGCGAAACGTCCTGTACCCGTGTGATGTATTTTTTCGGAAGATGCAGGCACGGCAGATCCAGTGAGGATAAACAAGCCTTCCTCACCCTGATGGTCCACTTCAAATCGGATGGCATCCCAGATTTGCGGTATGATTTGCCATTCGTCAATGAGTCGTGGCTTTTCTCCTTTCAGGAGCATTTTTATCTTTAAATTTGCCATTTCCAGATAGTTATTTTGATTGTCTGGATCTGCCATATATAGCACGCTTTTGGCCTTTTGTTCTGCTGTGGTAGTTTTTCCACACCATTTTGGCCCTTCTATCAATACGGCTCCAACTTCTTCGAGTCTGTATTCCAATAGTTTATCTGCAATTCTTTTCTTGTATCCTTTCATATTGAATCTCCTTTGTTTCGGCTGCAAATATACGATAAAATCTTGGAATTACCAAATTTGGCGGCATATTTTTACTTAATTTGGCTGTGTTTTGTTACCCAATTTGGCTGCGATTTTCGAAATCTGTTACCCAATTTGGCTGTATTCAACTCCCGAATTTGGCCGATTATTTTTCCCGAATTTGGCCGTTTTTAATTCCCGAATTTGGCAGAATACAAAAACTGTCCTCATCTGAATGAGTGTTTCAGATGGGGACAGTTTCAGTTATGTTTTGCTACATTACAGCTATATTTCTGCTACATTGCAGCTATGTTACAATCTAAATCCTAAGCCGATGGTCATCGGGTAGCACTTGGGAGCCTTGGTCTTGTTGAGCAGCGGGGTTACTCCGGCACGGGCGTAGAGCATCACTCCTGAGTAGCCGGCACGGGCCTCGAGGTTCACGCCGATAGGGTTGAGGTTGATATCGCCTGTTTCGGTATGCTTGTGCTTGCCTATGAAGTAGCGGGAATGCTCGTGCCAGCGGTATTCTACGGATGGACCTAGCGCCAGGAAAGCATCATGGCATCCTATGCGCTTCTGCCACTCCAGCATGATAGGCAGGCGGAGCACATTGTAGCTGATATAGCTTTTCTTCAGCGTCTCGCCTTCTATCGGAGTCATTGCAGATACCCCGTTTTGGGTGCTTAATACATAATTGTCCTTGAAATGGTGGTGTACCTGTCCGATGGAGAGAGAGGAGGTGAGCGCCATTTCGTTGGAAAGGCGGAAGCAGAGACTGGTGAGGGTAATGCCCCATTCCCACGACTTGGAGTCGCGACTGTGCATCTCGTTGTTGCCTCCCATGCTTCCTCTGCTGCCTGGCAACTGGCTGCAGCCGAAGAAGAAGGTTGGATAATGACTCTCCAGACTGCGCTTGCGCTTGCTCAAGGTCTGAGGGATGAATGGTGAGGTGACAAATACCTTTTCTACTTCCTGACCATCTACGAATTGGGTTTCGGAAATCTTGGTCATCTCGTTGCCGTTCATCTTATATATCTTCACAGAAGTCTGTTCACCATCCTGCTTGATGACGATGTTCTGGTCGTTCACTCTGATTGTGGTGTCGTTAGCCTCTACCGAGGCTAGTGCACTGTTGCTGTTGGTTTCAGCAAGGGCGAAGGCTGGCATCATGGCAGCCATCATCATTACGTTTTTGATATTCATAATACTTTATTTTATGTTGTTTCTTATTCTTATTGAGAGGATTCCTGTAGGAAGATGCTGTTTCTATCTTCTGGAATAGCAGAGTTTCATGATGTCTTCGGGCGACAGGTCGCCTTCGATATAAATCACGGTTCCCTTGCTTTCATTCGGATTACTGAAGAGGATAAAGCGGTTGTTGCCATTGTTCAAGGGTGCCATCATGTAATAGCCGCTCACCATCTTGCCATTTTCCACCACCTCTCTGATCTTTTTCGCAGCTTTGCGGTCGGACTTCAGATAGTGGGCTATTTCCGTGGCATGGTTCTTATATACCAGGCTCTTGTATATCTTGAGCCTGTAACCTTTGAGTTGCGCATTCTGCATCGTAACCATCTTGCATCCCTTGGCGTGCCCGAATCGTTGGAATATACTTTTTACGTATAGTCCCTCCTGGGCATTAGCCGAAATCGAGGCTACCACGATAAGAAGCAGTCCGATGAAGAAGCGTTTTATCAAGTTGCATCGTTTCATATTCTATACCTTATTATATATATTATACTTTATAGTTTGATTGATAGTTTCATCTAAAAGATGAATTTATTGTTTCATCATATCCAGGGCACTGAATGGATCTTCGGAATCTGCCGAAATATCTTCCAGGGCATCCAGAGCTTCGTTATGAACGAACTCCTGGTCGGTATAAACCTTTCCATCGATAACCGCATAACATTCAGGCTGAGGCTGGGCTATCTTCTGGATGCCCACAATCAGGAATGCGATGATAGCGGCGGCTGCCACAGATGTGCCGAAATATTTGAGCCATCTGCTGCGAGAAGCTTCCTTCTTTGGGATTTCTTTCTTCTCGATATCTTTCTTTTCGAAATCCTCCTCCTTCTCTTCTTCTCCTTTTAGAATTTGAGAAAGATTCATCTGTTCGAATCCGATATAGCTGAAGAGGGCGCGATAGGATTCCCATTCTTCCGGAATATCATTGCCATGCTCTTCGAAATATTTTCTGAGCGTTGCCTCTTCTTCATTGGATGTGGCACCATCCATATACTTGTCGAGCAAGTCCTGTATTTTCTTTATTTCATCATTCATATTCTTTCCTCCTTCTTTATTTTGTTCTGTTTTGTTTCACGATATTCATGTAGGTCTCTCTGATTTTGAGCCGGGCTCGGGAGAGATTCTTTCGGAGATTATCGGCAGTACATCCCGTTATCTGCATGATTTCATCGGCAGTATAGCCTTCTATCTCCTTCATGCGGAATATCTGCTGCTGCAAGGGCGGAAGCTGTGCCACTATCTGCTTGATGAGGTTTACCTCGTCCCGTTGCTCTGCCCGCCGGTCTTCTATGGACACTTCCATCACCTTGTCGGTGGTGAAGTTCCGCTCCTCATGTCGGCACTGGTCATAAAACTTGTTGCGCATGATGGTGATGGCGAGCGCCTTGAGGTTATCTTCTGCCTTGATATTCTGGCGTATGTCCCACAGCCTGAGCATGACTTCCTGCACGAGGTCTTCGGCATTGTCGTCACTCTCAGTCAACCTTAGCGCATACGCTTTCAAGTTGCTGCGCATCGGTAGGATGATATGGTTGAATTCTTCTGTTCTCATAACCTTTACACTCTATAGACGTATGAAATTGAAAAATCGGACATCTTAAAAAAGATTTTTTTCAAAAAATGCTTTCTTTTTTCAAAGAAAAATGTTATTTTTGCAAGTGAAACATAAAATTTAGCAATCGAAAACATTAAAAAACTGAATGGCTTATGGCATCAATAGTTTCTATTATTCCCATCGTGTTGCTGTTCATCCTGATGCTCGGCTTCAAGATGGCAGGTCATAAAAGCGCCTTGCTGACGCTCGTAATTACCGTGTTGCTCGCTCTCTTCGCTGCTTCACCGCTGGGCATGATTGCTCCGGAACATGCGGAGGACAGCGTTATCGCCCTGACGGGATGGGCGGTGGTGGAAGGCATCCTGAAGGCGGTATTCCCGATTCTCATCATCATCCTGATGGCTATCTACAGCTATAATATCCTCGTGGAAAGCAGGCAGATTGAGGTAATCAAGAGGCAGTTTACATCGATTACCGATGATAAGGGACTGCTCGTGCTGCTCCTCGTATGGGGATTCGGCGGACTGCTCGAAGGTATGGCGGGCTTCGGAACGGCGGTGGCGATACCTGCTGCCATCCTCATCGGACTCGGATTCAAACCGATGTTCTCGGCTCTGGTGTCCTTGATAGGTAATACCGTGGCTACGGGATTTGGTGCCGTGGGTGTGCCGGTTACAACGCTCTGTAATGAGGTGGCTGAAAGCGGATCGGCTTCGGCGGCACAGATTTGCGAGACTTCGGCCTTCGCCATTATCCAGCTGGCACCTCTCTTTATCATCCTGCCTTTCATCATCCTGACGCTTACCGATAAGCACAATCTTATCAAGAATCTCATCATCGCCCTCTGGGTGGGAGTGATTTCCGTGGTAGTGCAGTTTGTCTGCGGCTATTATCTCGGTTCGGAGACTCCAGCCATCATCGGTTCGCTGGCTGCCATTATCGCCATCATCGCATACGCCAAGGTATTTGCCAGAAAGAGCAAGGTGCAGGATAAGGAAACCTTTACGCTTGCCGAGAGTATGAAGGCATGGAGCGTTTACCTCTTTATATTGATTTTCATCCTGGTTTCCGGAGCTCTCTGTCCTCCGGTCAATGCTTTCCTCAAGAGTCATCTGGTGAGTGCTGTTCATCTGCCTGTGCTCGACAGCACCTTTAAGTTTGGCTGGATTTCCAATGCGGGCCTGATGCTCTTCCTGGGTGCTACGATTGGTGGACTGATACAGGGATTGAGCCTCAAGAAATTGATGGTGATTCTTGCCCGTACCACGGTGAATCTGCGCAAGACGGTAGTGACCATCTGTTCGCTGATAGCCCTGGCGAGCGTGATGAACTATTCGGGAATGATTACTGCCATCGCCTCAGGTCTGGTGGCAGTGACGGGCGACTTCTATCCTTTGGTAGCACCGATGATTGGTGCCATCGGAACCTTTGTTACGGGTTCTGATACCTCTTCGAACATTCTTTTTGCCAAGCTCCAGGCTCATGTTGCCAACCAGTTGGGCATGACGGGACAGAGCACATTCTTTGGTATGGAGGGCGGTCAGGAGAACTGGCTGGTTGCTGCCAATACCACGGGAGCCACGGGTGGCAAGATGATCAGTCCGCAGAGCATCGCCATCGCGACTGCAGCCTGCGATATGGAGGGAAAGGATGGAGAAATTCTCCGTTCGGCTATCCCATACGCCCTGCTGTATATCGTATTGGGCGGATTGATGGTTTATTTCGGTTGCTGATATCTTTTCTTATAAAACAAAAACTGTCCTCATCTGTTATCTCAGATGGGGACAGTTTCAGTTTTATAAATCGACATTATATCTTTTAAGCATGTCTTTTCTCGTAAGCCAGACTGTGGTCGTGCTGGTCGATATCATGCTTCGACTTACTCTTTACTACGAGCCATACGCCAGAGAATACAAGGATGGCGGCAATTGCCTGCATACCCTTGAATACGGCGAGACCTACGATGACACTTACGGTGACCGATACCAGCGGCTGCACATAGTTATATACACTCACCACGGTAGGGCGTAGAGTCTTCTGACCAATCATCATGCAGATGTAGCCCAGATACGTGCCGAATAGAACCACGTAGCCCGTTTCCCACCAGGTGCTCATCGGAATATGGGCAAAGTCGATGCTCATCACGTGACTGATGGTGAAAGGCCATATAATGATGGTGGCCCAGAGGAACATCCACTTGTTGATGGTGAAGAGCGAATACCTAGACAGCAGGTTCTTGAAGAGCGACAGGTAGAGGGCGAAGGAAAGCTGAGCCGACATACAGAGCAGGTCGCCCCAGATGTTTCCCACCTTGGCATTGCCAGCCGTGGCACTAGTCAGGATGATGATGACGGCACCAGCACATCCCATCAGTACACCGAGCGCCTTCTTCCAGGTGATAGGCTCCTTCAATATCAGGAAGGAGAGAACCATGGCGAAGATAGGCATTGAGGTGGTCATGATGCTGGAATTGCTAGGCGAGGTCATGTTCAGACCGATGGTGTAAGAACACTGGTTGAACACGAGGGCAAAGAGTCCGGCAGCAGCAAACTTGAAGATGTCTTTCACTGGAACATGCTCTTTCTTGGTGAAGAGCGAGGTGAGCCAGAAGAGGAGAGCACCACCCAAAACACGGAAGCTCACCAGGTCGATGCCGTCGATGCCGTGAAGCATGGCATCCTTGCCTACGGGAGCCATCAGTCCCCAGAATGCGCCGGAACAGAAGAGGCACAGGTGGGCGATAAGAGGTCGTTTGTTATCCATTTTTCCTTATTTCTATTTAAATCTTCTTTATTTTGAATAAAATCGGATGCAAAGGTACAAAAATTCGAGGAATTTTGCTATATTTGCGGTATATTTTTTAGAAGTTAAAGAAGTTAAGAAGTTAAGACTATCGTCTTTTTCTGTTCTTGACTATTAAAGATAGGAGAATATCTTATGCAGAAATATGCTGATTATATCAAACAGATAGAGATAGAATCTCTCTGGAGCGGTACCAAACATATTCTTTGGAACCTCGACCGCCGTGTCAATATCCTGAGTGGTGTAAACGGCGTGGGCAAGAGTACTATATTGAACAAGGTGGTAAAGGGCCTGGCGGCTGGCGGCGAATTCCCTAGTCACATGATCAAGGGCGTACACCTGAAGGTGGAGCCGGAGGAGGCAAAGTGGATTAGATATGATGTAATCCGATCGGTAGATAGACCATTGATGAATGCCGAGATGATCAACAAGATAGACCTTACCCTGGTTACCGAACTCGACTGGCAGCTTTTCCAGCTGCAGCGCAAGTATCTGGATTATCAGGTGAACATCGGCAACCGCATCATCGCCGTGCTTCAGAGTGGCGAACCGGATGCCGCCTTCAAGGCTCAGCAGCTGAGCGAACCGAAGAAGATGTTCCAGGATATCGTAGATGGTCTTTTCAAGGATACCGGCAAGACCATCATCCGTACTGCCAACGAAATCCGCTTCAACCAGATAGGTGAGCAGCTCTCGCCTTATCAGCTCTCGGCTGGTGAGAAGCAGATTCTCGCCATCCTCCTTACCGTGCTGGTGGAGGACAACCAATCTTATGTCCTCTTTATGGATGAGCCGGAAATCAGCCTTCACTTCGAATGGCAGAAGCAGCTCATCGGTCTGGTGCTAAAACTCAATCCGAACATCCAGATCATCATGACCACCCACAGTCCTGCCGTGGTGATGGACGGATGGACCGACCGGGTGACGGATGTGAGCGATATCACGATATAAGTGAAAAAGAAGTATTATGGCTAAACGTTTAACCGATAACATCAACTCGCTCTACTTCGAGGCCGCCAACAAGATGACCTCGAAGAAGGCTCGGCGCAAGATTGTGGCTTACGTCGAGAGCTACGATGATGTCTTCTTCTGGCGGTCGGTGCTGGGAAAGTTTGAGGATGAGACCCGCTATTTCGAAATCCTGCTTCCTACTCGCAACAACCATCTCGACCGCGGCAAGAAGGCGGCTATCAGCAATATGCTCAAAGGGGTGGGCAAGGATATGATAGCCTGCGTGGATGCCGACTACGATTTTCTGCGGCAGGGTACTACCGAGGCTTCTCAGCTGATGCTGGAGAATCCTTATATCTTCCATACCTACGCTTATGCCATTGAGAATTTCCAGTGTTATTCCAAGGGTTTGCACGAAACCTGCGTGATGGTGACGCTGAACGATACCCATATCTTCGATTTCGAAAGATTCATGGAGGCATATTCCCGTACGATATGGCCGCTCTTCGTGTGGCATCTTCTCTTCTATATCCGTCATCGCAAGATGTCGATGCATTTTGACATGGCAGAGTTCGACAAGGTCATCGTATTGCCATCAGTCAGAATCCAGGACCCTCAGCAGGCTATCAATTATCTTGCCAAGAAGGTGAGGGCGAAGCTTTTCCAGCTGGAGCGCCGCTTCAAGACGTTCAAGGATGAACTGCCGGATATGATCAAGTATCTGAATAATCTGGGGGTAAACGAGCATAACACCTATTTATATATACAGGGTCATCATCTTTTCGATCTGGTGGTTTGCCCTTTGGTGCAGACAGTCTGCGATACCCTTCGCAATGTCAGGGAGAATGAAATCCGTGATAGGGCGGTTCATTCCGAGCAGGCACGCACCGAGATGGCATGCTATGAGAACAGTCTGGGCAAGGTGAAAATGATGATGAAGAAGAACACCTTCTACCAGTTCTCTCCGGAATTCCAGAAGATTCAG
Source organism: Prevotella sp. AM34-19LB (assembly GCF_003468525.1). Taxonomy (NCBI): domain Bacteria; kingdom Pseudomonadati; phylum Bacteroidota; class Bacteroidia; order Bacteroidales; family Prevotellaceae; genus Prevotella; species Prevotella sp. AM34-19LB. The sequence continues at coordinate 13,311 of NZ_QSIG01000006.1, forward strand.
GCGGATGTGGAGAAGTATTTGAGTGAAGAGTGAAAAATTGAAAATCGGCGACCGAGAGGAAGCCAACAGAAGAGTGAAGAATTTATGTGCAATGCCTATTGAATTCTTCACTCTTTTGCTATAAGTATTAGCTATCTGCTTTATCTCTGTCATCGGACAATCGTTTCCGCTCTCTTTCAAAGTTTTCTAGGAAGTGAATTCCTACAGGAGAAAGGTCATTCTTTGTTCGTTCTTTGAATTTGTCGTATTCAGTATCAGCCTTTTCCTTTGCCAATTTTGCAGATATCTTACCTGCATGGGTAAGTATGTCTTTCCGAGAAATACGGAGGAAGTCGTCTAGGATGTTAATCCAGTCCTTCATGTACATAGGGCGATGCTCTTCTGCCTGCATTTCTGCAAAGTCAAGATAGAGGCTCACGATGCGATTCAGTGATGTAATCTCGGCTTGTGTGAGATAATTCTTCGCAATCTCGGCTTCTGGCTTTGTAGGCATAGCACCTGACCAAGTGGTGAGTCCCATGAAATCTTTTTGGGCATCTGCACGTTCATAGATGATTTCCGCTGCGGTATGCCCATGTACAGAATAGTGCATTTTATTTTGTACCGTCTTGAAGAACTTTTGGGTCATTTCCACACGAGGGTCATAGTCGATACTGAGTGCATAGATTTCCAGAACTTTGCGATAGAATACCTTTTCACTAGAACGGATGTCCCTAATTCTTGCTAGAAGTTCATCGAAATAGTTGCCGCCGCCTGCACGTTTCAATAAGTCGTCGTTCAAGGCAAACCCCTTCACGATATACTCCTTTAGCACCTTGGTTGCCCAAATTCGGAATTGTACACCGCGATAAGAATGGACACGATAGCCTACGCTGATAATCATGTCGAGGTTGTAATATGATACAAGATGTTCTTGGGTCTTGCCCTCTATAGCACCATGTTTAGTGGTAGTTGCAAATTTTGCAACTACCATATTCTCGTCTAATTCCCCCTCCTCCAACACATTCTTAATATGTCTGGAAATGGTGGATTTGTTGCGTTGGAAAAGCTCTGCCATTTGGTCGAGTGACAACCAAACGGTATCGTCTTGCAACTTTACCTCTATCTTTGATTCTCCATCGGGAGTTTGATATAATAGAAATTGTCCTTTGTCCATGTTCGTTTCTCCTTTATTATTCAAAGTTGAGTTTTGGCAGAGATTCAATAGTTTAATAAAAAGGTTCGCAAGGCAATAAAACTTGCGAGCCTTTTTATTTCTTTTCATTTTTATACGTATGTCTCCAGGAACTTCAGTGTTCCCTCAACCTTCAATGTCTGGGTAGAAGCAGGAACTACGATACTCTCGCCGCCCTGGAGCGTAATCTCATTACCCTCGTTGTCGGTAATCTTAGCCTCACCCTTCAAGCCAATCAGAATCACGAAGCTGTCCAACTCTGAATAATCCAGAGTCATTGGCTCATTGAGATCATAAACGGCTGTGGTGAAGTAAGGGCACTGTACCATGCTGACACCCTGGTTCTTGGCAGGAATGTAGTTCTGGCGATAGTCTGCCAATACGGTGTAGTCGATGCACTCGGAAGCCTCCTTGGTGTGGAGCTGGCGATAGTTGCCATCCTTGTCCTTGCGCTTGAAGTCGTAGATGCGATAGGTAACATCGCTGGTCTGCTGAATCTCGGCAACGAAACAGCCTGTTCCGATGGCGTGAATTCTGCCGGCTGGGATAAAGAAGCAGTCGTCCTCCTTCACGTTATACTGAGCCAGAGCATCGGTGATGGTATCATTCTCCACCATCTCCTTGTACTGCTCAGGAGTAATCTGCATCTTTAATCCATTGTAGAGCTTGGCATCCGGCTCGCTTGGCAGCGCATACCACATCTCGGTCTTGCCACGCTCCTTACCCTGCTTCTTGGCAATCTCGTCATTAGGATGTACCTGGATAGAAAGGTCGGTATTGGCATCGATAAACTTGATGAGCAATGGGAACTCGTTGCCAAAACGCTTATAGTTCTCTGCTCCGAGGAAGTTCTCCTTCAACTCGGCAACAACCTCATTGAGTTTCTTGCCCTTCATCTCGCCGTCGGCTACGATGCTCTCGTTGCCTGGAACACCAGAGATTTCCCAACTTTCGCCAACTTTCTCCTGCTTGATGTCAAGATGCTTGAAGGCGATGATCTTGTTTCCACCCCAGATGGTGGACTTCAATAGTGGTTCAAATTTTAATGGCTTCATAACTTTATTGAATTAGTTGATAAAATTTATTATTGTCTAGGATTTCCTGTACCTGCCTCCTGCGGAAACTAGTTTTCTCTCCAGAAGGCAGGTGTAAAGATCACCAGTACGCTGAATATCTCCAGACGACCGATGAGCATCATCAGTGAGCAGAACCATTTTGCCACATCCGGCAGTTCGCTCCACGACATCGTCGGACCAATCTCCGTACCCAGCGTCGGACCTACGTTGCCCACACAGCTCAGGGTGATGGTGATGGCATTGGTGTTGTCGATGCCCATGGCTATCATCGTGAAAGAGATAACCAGGCAGATGATGAGATAGGTGGTGAGGAAGGCGAGCAAGGTGACTCGCTTCTGCATCGGAACGTTCACACCGTCAATCTTCAATGGAAGTACCGCGTTAGGGTGCAGAATCTGGCGGAATTCATTCTTCACCATTCTCACCAGCATCACGCCACGGATGCATTTCAAACCTCCACTCGTACTGCCCGAGCAGGCTCCGAAGAACATGCAGGTTGCCAATACCACCCAGGTGACATGAGGCCAGAGGGCAGCATCATCATTAAACAATCCCGTGGTGGTGATGAAAGAAACCACCTGGAAGACCGCGCTGCGGAAGGCATGCTCTATATCGTAGTTGCGCATCGCTATCAGCTCTACCATGATGAAGGCTGTGAAGGATGTAACGAGGAACATATAGAACCTGAACTCCGAGTTCTTGAACAAATCCTTGATCTTGAACTTGATGACTGCTGCATAAAGCAGGGTGAAGTTCACACCCGACAGGAAGCAGAAGAACGTACAGATGTATTCCACCGCTGGCGAATGGAAGAACTCGGTACTGCTGTTGTGGGTAGAGAAACCACCCGTAGCCGTCGTGGTCATCGCATAGTTGAAACTGTCGAAGAGATTCATTCCCGCCACGTAGTAGGAGGCGATGCAGGCGGTGGTGAGCACCAGATAGATGCTCCAGATCCATTTTGCCGAAGTGGAGAGGCGGGGATGCAGCTTGGTCTTGATAGGACCCGTAGCCTCGGCTGCAAACACCTTGGTCTGTCCTCCTACAAGTGATGGCAGCAGGGCGATGGTGAAGAACACGATACCCAAACCGCCTATCCACTGGGTGAGCGATCGCCAGAAAAGCAATCCGTGCGGGAAGCACTCTACATCATCTAGAATGGTGGCACCCGTAGTGGTGAATCCCGACATCGTCTCGAAGTAGGCATCCGTAAAGTTATTGATGTAACCGCTGACCATAAAGGGCAGGGTGCCGAAGAGACTGAAGATGATCCATGAGAGCGATACCACGAGGTAGGCGTCACGGCGCGACATAGAATTGTCTGCTCCGTGTCCCTTCCATTTCAGAATGAGTCCGCCGCCGATGGTGGTCAGTGTGGCTACCACGAAAGCGAAGATGTCGTCTTGCTGGTAGTAGTATGCCACCAGCAGACTGACGAAGAGCAGGAATGCCTCGATGAAAAGCAACTGTCCCAGTATCTTGTATATCAACTTACTGTTTATCATTCCCTCTTGTCTTTATACCTTATTATATATATCATATCTGTCTATACCTTATTATATATATAGACTAAATGAAATATTTCTCAATTTTCTTCATATTGATGTTGTGGCAGAACACCATTACCGAGTCGCCCGCTTCTATCTGGGTGTTACCCGAAACCAGCATTCCTTCGCCGTTTCTCACCAGACCACCGATGGTAACACCGATAGGCATTCCCAAGTCTTTCACCGGTTTTTGGGTAACCTTGGAATCTTCCTTGGCGATGAATTCTGCCACATCAGCGTTGGCACTCATCAGGAATCTGACGTTCATCACGTCGGCATCGAGCATCATCTGATAGATGTAGCTGGCTGCAATCATCTTCTTGTTGATGATGGTACCGATATCCAGACTCTCTGCCATGCTTACGTAATCCACGTTTTCTACGGCAGCCACGGTCTTGCGCACACCCAATCTCTTGGCGGTGAGGCATGCGAGGATATTGGTTTCCGCATTTCCCGTCAGTGCCACGAAAGCCTGGGTGCTCCTGATACCTTCCTCTGTGAGGAGAGGAATGTCGCGGCCATCGCCGTGGATGATGAGGATATGATTGTCGTCGAGGATATCGTTGAGATATTCGCAGCGATTCTCATCTTTCTCGATAATCTTGCACTCCATGTATTCCGGCATTTTCTTCACGGCTCTCACGGCAGTGCGTCCGCCACCCATCACCATCACGTTCTTCACATCCACATAATGCTCCTTTCCCACAATCTTGCGGATGTAGGGAATGTAGTTGCGGGTGGTCATGAAGTAGGCGAGGTCGTAGAGCTTCAGCTCATCGTTACCACCCGGGATGATGGTTTCGCTGCCTCGCTTGATGGCTACCACGTGGTAAGGGTCGTTGGGACCGCTGATGTTCTTGAGCGGCTCGTTGAGGATCTCGCATCCCTCACGCAGCTTGATGCCGAGCATCACGAGGGCGCCGTCGTGCACATCCCAGCGCTGGCGCACCCAACTCATCTTGAGTCCGTTGTTGATATCTACGGCAGCGAGCATCTCCGGATAGATGAGCTTGCTGATACCGAGTTCCTTGAAGAATTCCTGTGCCTGCGGTTCCATGTATTCCGGATTATCCACACGAGCACGGTGCGCTTGGCACCGAGATTCTTGGCAAGGATGCTGGAGGTGATATTGGTACTCTCCACCGGGGTGACCGCGATGAAGAGATCCGTATCCTGAACACCGGCATCCCTCAAGGTCTGCAGACTGGTAGGTTTTCCTATCATGGTGAGCAGATCGCAGTCGGAGCCGATACTTGCCAGGCGCTCTTCGCTTTCATCTATGAGTGTAATCTCCTCCTGGCTGCGCGACAGGAGTCGCGCCAGGTGGGTACCGATGGCATAGGCGCCAGCTATGATGATTTTCATATTGATGAATATTTAAATTTCGATGCTCTATTTTCCGATAATGGCATTCTTGATGCTCTCGTGGTCGAGATGTACAATCTCGCGCAGCTGTTCTACGGTTCCATGCTCCACAAATTCGTCTGGCAATCCCAGGCGGGTTATCTGTGGCTGATAGCCGTGGTCGCTCATCCATTCGAGAACGGCAGCTCCCATTCCGCCCATTCTTGCACCATCTTCTATGGTCACAATGCGCTTGAATTTCTTGCCCACCTCGGTGAGGATGTTTTCATCCAGCGGCTTCACAAATCGCATATCGTAGTGTGCAACGCTCATCTCCGTTTCCTTCTCTACCTCTTCGATTGCCTGGATGGCATCGTTTCCGATAGGACCGAGGGTGAGCACGGCTACATCTTCTCCGTCTTTCAGCTTTCTGCCGGTACCGGTCTTGATTTCCTCCATCTTGTTGCGCCAATTTACGAGCACACCGCAGCCACGAGGATAACGGATTACGTAGCTTCCGTGGTCTGGCAGCTGGGCAGAATACATCAGGTTGCGCAGTTCGTGCTCATCCATCGGCGAGGCGATGGTGAGATGCGGGATAGGGCGCAGGGCTGCCAGGTCGAAGGCGCCATGATGGGTAGGACCATCTTCTCCTACCAGTCCGGCACGGTCGAGGCAGAGCACTACCGGCAGATTGAGGAGTGCCATGTCGTGGATGATATTGTCGTAGGCACGCTGTGCAAACGAACTGTAGATATTGCAGAAAGGAATCAGCCCATCCTTTGCCATACCACCCGAGAAGGTGACTGCGTGGCCCTCGGCGATACCTACGTCGAAGGTGCGGTTTGGCATCGCCTTCATCATGATGTTCATAGAGCATCCAGTAGGCATGGCTGGTGTCACACCTACGATCTTAGGGTTCTGCTCGGCAAGTTCCAGCAGGGTCTTTCCGAAGACATCCTGGAACTTAGGAGGCTTGTTGCTGTTGTCGGCAATAATTCTCTCGCCGGTTTCCGGGTCAAACTTGCCTGGTGCATGCCAGATGGTAGCACTCTTCTCGGCAGGTTCGTATCCCTTGCCCTTGGTGGTATGCAGGTGGAGCAGCTTAGGGCCTTTCATGCTTCTGAGCTGCTTCAGGATTCTTACCACTTCCTTTACATCATGACCGTCGAATGGTCCGAAGTATCGGATGTTCATTCCCTCGAAGATATTCTGTTGATGGCTCAATACCGACTTGAAGGCATTGTTCAGCCGGATGATGCCGTTCTTGCGGTTATCATTGAGAATACCCTTGGAGTGGAGCCACTGCGAAGCCTTGAAGCGAATCTTGTTGTAGGTCTCGTTGGTGTCGAGCTGGAGGAGATACTTCTCCATGCCACCCACGGCACGGTCGATGCTCATATCATTGTCGTTGAGGATGATGAGCATATCGTTTGGTGTACTTGATACATTGTTGAGTCCTTCGAAAGCTAAACCACCGCTCATCGCACCATCGCCGATAACGGCTACTACGTGGCGGTCTTTGTTGCCTGTTTCGCGTGCTGCCACCGCCATACCCAGGGCTGCCGAGATAGAGTTGCTGGCATGTCCGCAGGTGAAGGTGTCGTATTCACTTTCCAGCGGTGTTGGGAATGGACGGATGCCATGGAGCTTTCTGTTGGTGCAGAATGCCTCACGTCTTCCGGTCAGAATCTTATGTCCGTATGCCTGATGACCTACATCCCAGACGATGCGGTCTTCTGGAGTATTGTACACGTAGTGTAAAGCTACGGTGATTTCCACAACACCCAGAGAGGAAGCAAAATGGCCAGGGTTTACAGCCACTTCGTCAATGATGTCTTCTCTCAATTCTTTGCATACCTCTGGCAACTGATTAATGCTCAGTTTGCGCAAATCATTAGGATATTTGATGTTGCTTAACAGACTAAACTTACTTTTGTCCATAATTTAATAATTTTATAAGTGCAAAGGTAATGCTTTTTTTCATAAAATAACATTTTTATGGGGAGAATTTCGCTTTTTTCGATAATTCTTTGTATTTTTGCAAAAAATTAGGAAGGAATCAGTAAAAGGAGAGGAACCTTTCGTTCTATCCGGTTGCGCTTTTCCTGTAAATAAGTAACTAAACATAAAGATTAAATAAATGAAAAAGAACCTGTTCTTTGTGGGAGCCTTGATGATGGCTTCCCTCTCGATGATGGCGCAGACCAAGAATGGCGGCATCAATCAGACTATGCTCCAGCAGATGGAAAAAAGCCAGACTGGCGGTGTGACCAACAAGGCATTGTTTAACGCTATCGCTGGCAACAACATCGATGATCTCGTGAAGAATCATGCGAATGAGGCTCCGGTAGATACTCATTTCAGCATCGAGACTCCTTCTCAGAGCATCCATAACCAGAAGAGTTCCGGCCGCTGCTGGATGTTCAGCGGCTTCAATGTACTCCGTTCCAACTTTGCTGTCAACGACAAGCAGGGCAGAGTAGTAGAGTTCTCTCAGGACTATCTCTTCTTCTACGACCAGCTGGAGAAGGCTAACCTGATGCTCCAGGGTGTCATCGACCTCGGCAAGAAGAGCCTGGAGGATCCTCAGGTGCAGTTCTTCTTCAAGAATCCGCTCAATGACGGTGGTACTTTCTGCGGTGTTGCCGACCTGGCTAGCAAGTACGGTCTCGTACCAATGAGTGCTCAGCCAGAGACTTATTCCAGCAACAATACTTCCAAGATGAGCCGTCTCATCAGCAGCAAGCTCCGCGAGTATGGTCTCGAACTCCGCAAGATGGTAGCCCAGGGCAAGAAACCTGCTGCTATCCAGGCTCGTAAGACCGAGATGCTCGCTCAGGTTTATCACATGCTCAGCCTTACTCTGGGTGAGCCGGTGAAGGAGTTTACCTATGCTTTCCGCGACAAGGATGGCAAGCAGATTGGTGAGGCTAAGAAGTATACTCCTAAGAGTTTCTATGAGGAGACTGTTGGCAAGGACCTCAACGGTACCTTCATCATGGTGATGAACGACCCACGTCGTCCTTATCACAAGACATACGAGGTAGAGTACGACCGCCATACCTACGATGGTCATAACTGGAAGTACCTGAACCTGCCTATGGAGGAGATTGCGCAGCTCGCCATCGCTTCCCTGAAGGATGGTCATAAGATGTATTCCAGCTACGATGTGGGCAAGCAGCTCGACAGAAAGCGTGGCTATCTGGCACTCGACAACTTCGATTATGGCAGCCTCTTCAACACTTCATTCCCAATGAACAAGGCTGACCGCATCGCTACTTTCGAGAGCGGTTCTACCCATGCCATGACTCTGACAGCGGTAGATCTCGATGCTGCCGGCAAGCCTGTGAAGTGGAAGGTGGAGAACAGCTGGGGTGCTGACAATGGTTTTGGCGGTTGCTTCATCATGACCAACGATTGGTTCAACGAGTACATGTTCCGCCTGGTAGTAAACAAGAAGTATGCTTCTGAGCAGCTTCTGAAGGAATTCGACCAGAAGCCAACCATGTTGACTCCTGACGATCCTTTGTTCCAGTTGGAGGATTAATACCTATCTTATTATGTTAGAGAAAAATAAGCGGGAGCGCATCATTGCGCTCGTCAACAAGGAAGTTGTGCCTGCCATCGGCTGTACCGAACCGATGGCTGTGGCTCTTTGTACAGCTAAGGCTGCTACCACTTTGGGTAAGCGTCCGGAGCGCATCGAGGTACGCTTGAGTCCTAATATGCTCAAGAATGCGATGGGTGTGGGTATTCCTGGAACCGGTATGATTGGTCTGCCTATCGCAGTTTCGCTCGGTGCCCTCATCGGAAAGCCTGAGTATGAACTCGAGGTTCTCAAGGATCTTACTCCTGATACCCTGGAGCTGGGCAAGCAGTATATCAAGAATGCAGACATCAACATCAAGCTGAAGCAGGGCGATGTAGATAAGCTCTATATCGAGGTAATCTGCTATGCCGGCAACGGCAGAGCTACTGCTATCATTGCCGGTTCTCATACCAACTTTGTGTATGTTGAGCGCAATGGTGAGGTGGTTTTCGACAAGCGTGATGGAGCTGCGGCTGATGTGGAGGATGACGATATCCAGTTGAATCTCCGCTTGGTTTACGAATTCGCAACCACCGCTCCGCTCGATGAGATTCGCTTCATCCTCAAGACTAAGGAATATAATATGAAGGCTGCCGAGGAATCTATCAAGGGCAACTATGGCCACTGTCTGGGTAAGACGATGGACCGTCCTTTGAGCCGTGGTATCTTCGGCAACAACATTTTCTCGCATATCCTCTCACGCACCGCTTCTGCCTGTGATGCCCGAATGGGTGGAGCCATGATTCCGGTGATGAGTAACAGTGGCAGTGGCAACCAGGGTATCTGTGCCACCAATCCGGTGGTGGTTTATGCCTTGGAAAACGAGAATACCGAGGAAGAGCTGATCCGTGCCTTGATGCTCAGTCACTTAACGGCCATCTATATCAAGCAGAGCCTGGGTAAGCTCTCAGCTCTCTGCGGTTGCGTGGTAGCCAGTACGGGTAGCAGTTGCGGTATCACCTATCTGATGGGTGGTGATTTTACCCGTATCTGCAACTCAGTCAAGAATATGGTGGCAAACCTTACCGGTATGATCTGCGACGGAGCCAAGCCAAGCTGTGCCCTGAAGATTTCATCGGGTGTGAGTACAGCCTTGCTTTCTGCTCTTCTTTCCATGGAGGGTAAGTGCGTAACTTCTGCCGAGGGTATCGTGGATGATGATGTGGATAAGTGTATCCACAACCTTACCTCTATCGGTGCCGATGCGATGAAGACCACCGATGATATGGTGCTTGATATCATGACGCATAAATAATTAGGTATCATGACGCATAAATAATTAGGTATCATGACGCATAAATAAATAGAAGTGTAGATTTTACGTTATTTATAAATGGAAGACCATAAAGGCTCGCAAGAATCTCTCTTGTGAGCCTTTTTTTGGAATGTTTTTCTACTTTTTTGCTTAAAAAGTCTTAAAATAATGAATTTTGTTTCATTAAAAACCAGTTCGTATTAAAATTTAATATATCTTTGCAGCGGCTAACTTAAATTAATAAGGATTAAATAACATTGGCTAACTTCAATAAGTAGGCCGAATAACATCGGCTGAATTAAATGATTGGACCAAATAACATTTTTTAAACTATATCTTATGATTAGACAACTATTCACAGTAAGTTCTATGATTATGGCTCTTGGTATGACTCCTTCTCTCGCATATGGGGGGGTGACTCACATCCAGGAAACTAATCAGTCCAAGAATGGACAGTGCACTGGTACCATTATTGACCCTACAGGTGAGCCAGTAATTGGTGCTACAGTTACAGTTAAGGGAAAGCAGGGTGGAACCATCACCGATTTGGATGGTAAATTCTTGCTTACTGACGTTCAGCATGGTGCAACAATCTGTATCAGCTACATTGGCTTCGAACCAGTGGAGATGGTATGGAAGGGTGGTGCCATCAATGTAACCATGAAGGAAGACAACAAGACTCTGAATGAGGTCGTTGTTGTCGGTTACGGTACACAGAAGAAGGTTAACGTGACAGGTGCTGTCAGTATGGTCAACAAGGACGTTTTGGAAAATCGTCCTGTTACAAGTGTAACACAGGCGCTGCAGGGTGAGGTTCCTGGTTTGAACCTTTCTGTCAGCAACTCTGGTGGTTCACTTGATGGTTCCATGAATATCAACATCCGTGGTACAGGTACCCTTGATAGCGGTTCTAACTCTTCTCCTCTTGTTTTGGTGGATGGTGTTGAAGGCGATTTGACCAACATCAACCCTAACGACGTTGAGAGCATCTCTGTATTGAAGGATGCTGCTTCATCTTCTATTTACGGTTCTCGTGCTGCATTCGGTGTGATCCTCGTTACAACCAAGAATGGTAACAAGGGTAAGGTGAATGTAAGCTATAGCGGTAACGTGAGATTCAATCATGGTATCGGTATCCCAGAGATGGCAAACTCTGTTGAGTATGCTAAGATGATGAATGCTGCCCAGATTAACGGTGGTGGTCAGGCTCACTTCTCTGATGCTCAGATTCAGAAGATGCAGGATTACATGGATGGCAAGCTTCAGTATCCTACAGAGAGAAACCCTAACAGTAATACTTGGAACTGCTGGGATGCTTCTTATGCTAACACCAACTGGTTTGACGTATATTACAAGGATTGGGCTACTTCTCAGGAACACAACCTCAGCCTCAATGGCGGTAATGACAAAACTCAGTGGTATATCAGTGGTAACTTCATGGGACAGAACGGTTTGCTCAATGTGGGTAAAGACCGTTTGAACCGTTATACTTTGAAGGGTAAGATTACTACAGAGCTTGCTAAGTGGGCTAAGGTAACTTATAATACAAGCTGGACCCGCCAGGACTTCGAGCGTCCTAGCTATATGAACGGTTTGTTCTTCCACAATGTTGCACGTAAGTTCCCTACTCAGCCAGTAACAGATCCTAACGGTCACTACATCAGTGAGAACGAAATGGAGCAGATGGAGAATGGTGGTATTCAGACCAAGAACAAGGACTTCTTCACCAACCAGCTTGTATTCGTTTTCGAGCCTATCAAGGATTGGCACATCAATGTAGAAGGAACTCTCCGTGTATATAACAACTGGGAGCACTGGGATGTATTGCCTGTATTCTACTACGACTGCGACAACAACGCTATTCCTATGCCTTGGAGTATGGGTAGCAGCGATTATGCAGCAGGTCAGACCCGAGTAAACGAGTATGTTTATAAGGAGAACTACTACGCTACCAATATCTATTCTGATTACTCTCATTCATTCGGCGACCATAACTTCAAGATTATGGGCGGTTTCAATGCCGAGAAGTATGCTGTACGTAATATCAGCGGCCAGAAGGATGGTCTTTACACACCTTCTCTTCCTTACTTGTCAACAGGTTCAGCTGCAGACCAAGTAAGTGGTCATCCAGATGAGATGGCTGTAGCCGGCTTCTTTGGTCGTTTGAATTACAACTATGCTGATAAGTATATGCTCGAGGCTAACATCCGTTATGATGGTTCTTCTCGTTTCGTAGGTGGCAAGCGTTGGGGTACTTTCCCTTCTTTCTCTGGTGGTTGGAACATTGCTCGTGAGAAGTTCTTCGAGAAGATTTCTGATGCTACTACTATCACCAACTTGAAGTTGAGAGGTTCATGGGGTGAGCTGGGTAATACCCGCTTGAAATCATGGCACCCTACATATAGCTCTTTGGGCGTAGGTACCAAGTATGGTTGGATTGTTGGTGGTGCATTGCCTAACTGGGCAAGCAATCCAGGTCTTGTAAGTGCTAGCTTGGGTTGGGAGACTATTCGTTCTTGGAACGTGGGTCTTGACTTCGGTCTCTTGAACAACCGACTCACTGGATCATTCGAGTACTTCGTACGTAGTACCCTCGACATGGTTGGTCCAGCTCCTGAGCTTTCTTCTGTATTGGGTACAGATGTTCCTGCTGAGAACAACTGCGATATGAAGTCTTATGGTTTCGAGTTCCAGATTGGTTGGCGCGATAATATCAAGGACTTCAAGTATGGTGTTAACTTCAATATCTCAGATGCACAGCAGGAAGTAACAAGTTATCCAAATGAGAGCAAGTATCTCGACAAGTACTATAAGGGTCGCAAGTTGGGTGACATTTGGGGTTACACAACTATCGGTATCGCACAGACTGATGAGGAAATGAAGGCTCATCTGGCAAAGGTTAATCAGAGCGCTCTTGGTTCTAACTGGGGTGCTGGTGATATCATGTATGCTGACCTCGATGGTGACGGTTATGTAAACAGTGGTGCTAACACATTGGAGGATCATGGTGATCTTCGTATCATTGGTAATGATACTCCACGTTTCAACTTCGGTCTGAATCTTGATGCAGCTTGGAAGGGATTCGATATCCGTATGTTCTTCCAGGGAACTATGAAGCGTGATCTTTGGTTGGATGGTATCTACTTCTGGGGTGCTCAGGGCGGATTCTGGCAGTCTAACGCATTCAAGGAACACTTGGATTACTGGACACCAGAAAACAAGGGTGCATACTATCCACGTCCTCTCTGGGATGGTCGTAACAGACAGACTCAGACACGTTATCTCCAGAATGGTGCTTACTGCCGTCTGAAGAACTTGACATTCGGTTATACATTGCCTAAGACTATCACTTCTAAGGCTGGTATGCAGAGCGTACGTGTTTATATGTCTTGTGAGAATGTCTTCACTATCACAAGCTTGAGCAAGATTTTCGACCCTGAGAATATTGGTTCTCTCTATGGTGGTTCAGGTAAGACCTACCCATTGCAGAGCACTGTATCATTCGGACTTAACGTAAACTTCTAAAAATGTCATTGATTATGAAACTATCATATAAGAAATTATTTTCCGCCGCATTGTTGGTGAGTGCTACTGTGGGCTTCTCTTCTTGCGATGATTGGTTGGATACACCACCACAGAATGCGGTAACTGCAAATGATTATTTTGCTAATGCAGACCAGCTCGCCGCGTATGCTATTCAAAATTACGGTGGCCTTTTCGGCCGCGGTGGTGCTTGGAACATCGGTTCTCCATATTTGGATGATAACAACACTGATAACTCTATTGGCAACTCCCCTTCGCAGTCACGTTATACCGTGGATAACTGGAAGACAGGCAATAGCGGTAGCTTGAATACAGACCTGATTCGTAACTGCAACTACTTCTTTGAGCAGGTGTTGCCTAAGTACGAGGCTGGTAAATATACTGCCAATGTGGATTTGGTGAAGCACTATATCGGTGAGATGTATTTCACACGTGCATACACTTATTTTGCTCGCTTGAAGACTTACGGTGACTATCCTATCATCACAAAGGTTCCTGTAAACAATCAGGAAGACTTGTTGTCTGTAGGTAAGCGTATGCCTCGTAATGAGGTGGCTGACTTCATCTTGCAGGATCTTGATAAGGCTATCGAGATGTTGAAGGATAAGGGTTTTGCTAACAACAACCGTATCAACAAGCAGGTGGCTCAGTTGGTTAAGTCTCGTGTAGCTTTGTATGAGGCTTCTTATGAGCGCTACCACAAGGGCTCTGGTCGTGTGCCAGGTGATGCTGAGTGGCCAGGAGCAAAGGTTCATCCAGGTTATACATTTGATGTTGACGCACATGTTAAGGACTTGTTGGGTCAGGCTATGGATGCAGCTAAGGCTGTAGCTGAGAATATCACTCTTGCTCAGAACACAGGTGTTCTTGATCAGGTAGATCCAGCTTCTCCTGTTGCTGGTATCAACCCATACTTCGAGATGTAGCTTTGCAGGATATGTCTGGTGTGGATGAAATCCTGATGTGGAAGGCTTTCGGTGAGATTGATGGAAAGGCTATGACTAATGGTATCGCTTCATTTATCACCAGTGGTTCTTGCTATGGTTTGATGAAGAGCTATGTGGATAACTTCGTGATGGCTAATGGTCTTCCTATTTATGCTGATGGCTCTGGCTATCACGGCGATGAGACTATCGACAAGGTAAAAGAGGATCGCGATGGTCGTTTGCAGTTGTTCTTGTTCGGTGAAAGCAACTGGTTGCCATTGTTCAGCACTCAGACAGAAGGTGTGAAGTTTACTCCTTATATCGGTGCTGCTCATGAGCAGCAGTTGGACGTAACTGGTTATCGTATGCGTAAGGGTGAGAACTTCGACAAGACACAGAACGTAAATGGTAAGATGATCGGTACACAGGGTATCTTTATCTTCCGTGGTACAGAGGCTTTGCTTAACTATCTGGAGGCTCAGTACATGCGTGACGGTAATCTCGATGCTACTTCTCAGAAGTACTGGAAGGCTATCCGTAACCGTGCTTTGGTTGACCCTGACTACAACAAGACTATCGCTGCTACTGATATGACTAAGGAAGGCGAGACCGATTGGGGTGCTTACTCTCATGGTCAGTTGCTTACCGATAAGACTCTCTACAACATCCGTCGTGAGCGTCGTTGCGAGTTCATCGGTGAAGGTATGCGTTGGGACGATCTCGTTCGCTGGTGCGCTATGGATCAGTTGAAGACCAAGAAGTATATCCCTCAGGGTGTTAACTTCTGGACAAGCATGTTCGAGACTGCTACCAATAATGGTTTGGATGATTCTAAGGTTACTTGGATTGAGGGACCTGTTGATGAGAAGGCTAACGTTTCATCTCGTGAGGATGGTAAGTATCTCTGTCCATTCCGTGTACGTGGTAACAACCCGGTTTATGATGGTTATACATGGATGGAGGCTCACTACAACTCTCCAATCGCTATCCGCGAAATCGAGCTGCTCTCTCCTGATGGTTCTATTGAAAATTCTGAGTGCTATCAGACATGGGGTTGGTCAACCAAGCCTAATGAGCCTGCGTTGAAGTAATAATGAAGCTTTGAATAAGCAAAGAACAAGCTTTTGATAAAATATAGATAAAGCTGATATAAATACAAAAAAGGCTCGCAAGAAGTTTCGATTTCTTGCGAGCCTTTTAAGATTAAGAAATATTAAAAAACTGGCTTTTCCTTGGAGATAATCGCGGATATGTGTATATTTGCACCATCCGATAATCGCGGATATGTGTGTATTTGTGCTATCCGATAATCGCGGATAGGTGTAAGAAACGGAAAATATTAATCGCGGATAGGTGTATTTATCCGATATTATTAATCTAGGATAGGTGTAAATTATGAGAAGAAAAGTATATGATCAACTCAAGAAATGGAAAGAAGAACAGAACGGAGAAAGTGCTGTTCTTGTCAATGGGGTGAATGCCGCAGGCTGTAGCTAAATTTGTAGAAACCAGAGATTTCAATAAGGTGGATCGTGTGAAGCGCCAAATTCTTAAAAAATGGAATGGTAGTTCATACGAATAATAAATGCTGCACTTATGATAAAAAACGGTTCGCAAGATGGGGCAATCCATCTTGCGAGCCGTTTTTATCTTTTACATCACCAGGCTATCTGGATTCATCAAGAAATCCAACAGCCCCATGGTGAGGATGCCGTTCTCGTCTCGCCATAGCTTGATGTCATCTTTTACGATGATAATCTTCTTGAACGAATCGTTGATTCTTAACAAGGAAGCCATCTCTTGCTGGCGTTTTTCCTCATCTGGCAGAGCTAGGGCAGACTGTATGTAATATCTTTGGCTTCCTTCGTTCACCACAAAGTCTACTTCTAGCTGCTTGCGTTGCCATTTGCCATCTTTGTCCACGAAGCGTTGTTCCATCATGCCCACATCCACCTTGCATCCACGGCGGCGCAATTCATTGTATATGATGTTCTCCATGATGTGAGTCTCCTCTTGTTGGCGCAGTCCTAATATTGCATTTCTGATGCCAAGGTCGGAAAAATAGAATTTTGATAAGTTGCCTATGTACTTCTTGCCCTTGATATCGAAACGGATAGCCTTTTCGATGAGGAAGGCATCTTGCATGTAGTCTAGATACCGGTCGATGGTGGCAGGGCTGATGCCTATCTTCTTTACGCTCTTAAATGTGTTCGATAGTTTGGCAGGATTGGTTGGTGCGCCGATACCTGAAGCAATGATTCTTATCAACTCCTCAAACTCAGCCTTGTTCTTAATCTTATGTCGCTCAAGAATATCTATCAGATATACGCTCTCGAAGAGATTGGTAAGATAGTCTAACTTCTTCTTCTCAGTATCTAATGCTAGAACATGTGGAAGACCCCCATAGGTATAATAGTCTTTCCAAGCATCTCTAGGATTTTGTCCTGTGCCTTCACAATATTCAGCCAAGGAGAGAGGGTAGAGGTGTATCTCATCGCCTCGACCACGAAACTCGGTGATGATGTCGCTCGACAGAAATTTGGAGTTGCTGCCTGTTACGTATACGTCAGCATTCTCAATGCGGAGCAGGCTGTTGAGCACTTCCTCGAATCTAGGAACCAGCTGTACTTCGTCGAGAAGAATATAGTACAAGTCATCATCAATCATCTTGGCTTTGATGTATCTGTAGAGTGTGAGTGGCTCTCTGAGTTCTGCATTTTCGATGTCATCGAGTGCTATCTGGATGATGTGGTCTTCGAGCACAGCATTGGCAATCAGATGTTGCTTGAAAAGCGTAAAGAGTAGATACGACTTTCCACATCGTCTGATGCCGGTAATAATTTTTATCAGCCCATTCTGCTTCCCGCTGATGAGCTGTTGTAAATAGAAGTTTCTTTTTATCTGCATATTCTTTTCTCTTACGTCATTTTTTTGGCAATGTTGCCACTTTTTCGCTGCAAAGATACGGCTTTTTCCCTTAAAAATGGCGATCTTACGTCATTTTTTGGCAATATTGCCACTTTTTCTCCGCAAACGAAAAGGTTGTTCCTTTAAAAATATGCTTGATTAGGGCGATAACTCGTTTTTTTAGGAGCTATCGCCCCAGTTCAGATGTTAATACACAAAACGCTCGCAAGAAGTTTCGATTTCTTGCGAGCCGTTAATGTATATATTTATTTCTCAATAATTACACGAGTGTAGCAACGACTTCTTCACGAGTACCTGGCAACATATCGATGACAGGAATCTCTGGCATGGTGTAGCAACCTGGCTGGAGACGGAAGGAAGCGCGAGCCACGTTAACCAATACCTGAGCGGTGAGGGCAGGGTTGTTGATGCTCATGTTGAACTCGAAACGCTGGTTCTGGGTCTTGCCAGATACACCCTTGCGAACGAGGTTCACACCATGACCCATATCCTTTACATCATCTACAGATGCTACGGCGAATACGTGAGTCTCATCGTGAGCGAAGTATGGGTCAGCCTTGATCTCTGCAGTTACATCCTCAAGCTTGGCACCTTCCTCCAACTCTACATAAACCATACGGCGGTGGATACCCTCGCCCAATGGGATAGTAACAGAGAGCGCTTCCTTGACGCCCTTCTTGCTACGGACGCAAACAGAGTGTCCCATGCTCATACCAGGACCGAAGTTGGTATAGGTCAATCCCTTTGGAGCCAGACTTTCCATCAATACACGTACGATAGAGTCTGAACCTGGGTCCCAGCCGGCAGAGATAACGCTTACCTTGCCAGCCTTCTTGCAGTTCTCCATCTGCTTGGTGCGATAGTCAAGGATGCTGGTGTGGATATCGAAGCTATCTACGGTGTTGATGCCGAGTGCAACGATCTTCTCTGCATACTCAGGGCAAGAACGGGTAGGAGTAGCGAGGATAGCAACATCTACATCCTTCAACTTGGTGATGTCATCTACTACCTCATAGTTAGCCAACTCTGCTGGTTTGTCCTTAGCACCCTGGCGACGAACGATACCTGCGATCTCGAAATCAGGAGCTGCTTCGAGAGCTTCTACTGTAAACTTACCGATGTTGCCGTAACCTACTACGGCTGCTCTAAACTTTTTCATTTGATGTATTTATTTCTTTTATATTGTTGTTTATTTTGGATAATTCTTTCCTGATATCTATTTCCGGTTGCAAAAGTATAGCTTTTTCTTGAAATACGTGACGTTTTAATAGATTTTTAACTCATAAAACTTGCAAAAGGTAATAAAATCATAGTTTCTAGGTAGAATGAAGGGGGAATTGTAAGGGTTCTAGAACAGATTCCTTACAGTTTCGTGATTTCAAGGATTTAAGAGAATGCCTTAGTTCTTCCTATTCTGTTTGTCGATGGATAATGAGTGATTTCTTTCCGCTCCTGATTAAATTAGCTCCTACTCTTAGGGAAAATTGTTTCTACCCTTAAGGAAAAATAATTCTTCCTTTAAAGGAATTACTTTCTACCCTTAAAGGAAATTGTTCCTGTACCTAATAGAATTCTTCGTTCATAAGTTTTGAATGTAGGTTCAAAAGTATTGAATGTACGTTCATAAGTATTGAATGTCGGTTCAAAACTTATGAACGGAGATTTCTTCTAGTTCTAAAAACAATTTCCATAGGGGATAAAGGCTTTTTCTTATAGGGGCGTCAGCAATATAATCCTATGCCGGATACAATAAATCCCTATTCCGTGCGTTCATATTATTATAATTAATTTATGAAAGAGGTATAACCAAGTGTTTAAATAGTAAGGAGAAAATAAAAATGATAGAATATATTCATGGCGATCTGACCGAACTGACTCCGGCAATGGCAGTAGTAGAGACTGCAGGAGTGGGTTACGGACTCAATATTTCGCTCAATACCTATACTGCCATTCAGGGCAAGCAGGAAGTAAAACTCTACGTGCATGAGGTTTTGGTGGCAGGTGGAAGAGATGACTCTTTCACCCTTTTCGGTTTCGCCTCCAAGCAGGAGCGCGAACTCTATCGACAGCTCATCACCGTATCGGGTGTGGGAGGCAATACGGCGAGAATGATTCTCTCGTCGATGTCGCCAAGCGAACTCTGCAATGTGATTTCTACAGGCAACGACAAGATGCTGAAGACCGTGAAGGGTATCGGATTGAAGACCGCTCAGCGCATCATCATCGACCTGAAGGATAAGATCGTGAGTCTGGGCATCGCCGATGAGCTGCCGGCTAATGGCGGTAATGTGGTGATGGTGAACAATGATATCAAGGATGAGGCTGTCAGTGCCCTCACCATGCTCGGCTTCTCACCGGCACCTTCTGCCAAGGTAGTAGTGGATATCCTGAAGGCGCAGCCGGATCTGCCGGTGGAGCAGGTTGTAAAGCTTGCCTTGAAGCAAATTAAGTAACTTCAGGCTGAAGCAAATCCGGTAACTTTATGAAGGGGCAAAGAATCTTTTATTTTTTGATGGCTTGGCTGATGGTGGCAACCTTCGGCTACGCCCTCGCTTTGCCTTTTCCGCAGCAAGACAAACAGCAAGATAAACAGCAAGATAAACAGGAAAACAAACAGCAAGACAAGAAGCTTCCAAGGCACCAGCCCATTCAGGTAGATGAGGATACGATTCCTGATTCCCTGCTGCATCCCCGTTGGAAAATCCAGCTTACCCAACCTTATTCCCTGAGCGATCTCTACCAGAGTCCACTCGACCTCAAGCGTCCTGATGCCCTCCGGTATCAGGTCATCTACAATGATACCCTCAACCGTTATGTCATCGGCAACAGGATGGGCAATACCTGGCTTTCGGCTCCCATCATGCTCACTCCTGATGAATATATGAAATGGACGGAACAGAACGAGCGCAATGCCTTCTATCGCCAGAAAAACAATGAAATCTATCAGGCGAAGGGCAAGGAGAAGTTCGATTTCTCTGATATGCACTTCGATCTGGGACCTGCCGAGAAAATCTTCGGTCCCGGTGGAATCCGTGTCAAGACCCAGGGTACTGCCGAACTGAAGTTTGGTATCAACAAGAAGAATATCGACAACCCGTCGCTGCCTATCCGCAACCGCAAGACCACGATGATGAACTTTGATGAGAAGATCAATCTCAACGTGAATGGAAAGGTGGGCGATAAGATGAATCTCAACCTGAATTACAACACCGATGCCACCTTCGACTACGATGCCCAGAACATGAAGCTGAAGTATGATGGCAAGGAAGATGAGATTATCAAGCTGGTGGAGGCGGGCAATGTATCCTTTCCCAGCAACTCCTCGCTCATCAAGGGCGCCAGCAGTCTTTTTGGTGTAAGAACCGATATGCAGTTTGGCAAGCTCAAGCTGCAGACGGTGTTCTCGCAGAAGAAGTCGGCTTCCAAGAGTGTTTCGAGCCGGGGTGGCGTGCAGCTTACTCCCTTCGAGCTTAATGTGGCAGATTACGAGGAAAACCGTCACTTCTTCCTCTCTCAGTATTTCCGCAGTCATTATGATGCCTGGATGCAGAAACTGCCGAATCTGCTGACGGGTATCACCATCAACCGTGTGGAAATCTGGGTTACCAACAAGACGGGAACCACCACGAATACCCGAAACATCATCGCCCTGACCGACCTGGGAGAAAACGAGAAGGTGAGCAACCCGATGTGGGGGGCAGGAGGAACGATGGTGCCGGCTAACAATGCCAATACTGAGTATGTATCGATGACAGGTCGGTTTGCCGCTGCCCGAGACATCAACCAGACAGCCTCTGTTCTGGAAGGTGGCGGACTGATAGGCGGCAGCGATTTCGAGAAGCTGGAGAGTGCCCGTCTGCTCAGTTCCTCTGAATATACCGTGAACCAGGCGATGGGATATGTTTCGCTGAAGTCTGGCCTGCAGACCGATCAGGTTCTTGCCGTGGCATACGAATATACCTATGGCGGAGTGACCTATCAGGTGGGCGAGTTTGCCTCGGATATCACCGATACCAAGCAGGCTCTCTTCGTGAAGTCGCTGAAGAATACCGGTTGCAATCCACAGCAGGGCAACTGGGACCTGATGATGAAGAACGTATATTATCTCTCTTCGCAGGTGGAAAAGGATAAGTTCCGCCTCGATGTGAAATATCAGAGTGATACAGCGGGTGTCTATGTCAACTATATTCCGGAAACGCAGGTGAAGAACCAGCCTATCATCCGTGTGCTGGGTGCCGACCGACTCGATAACAACAACAAGGCGCGCAGCAATGGTTACTTCGATTATGTAGAGGGCTATACCGTATCGAATGGTCGCGTGTTCATGCCGAAGGTGGAACCGTTCGGCAGTTATATGCAGGATTATCTCGTGAAGAAGGGCGTGTCTGAGGAGCAGGCAGAGAAGTATGCCTTCACCGAACTCTATGACAGTACGAAGACCATTGCCAGGCAGATAGCCGAAAAGAATAAGTATCTCATCGTGGGACAGTTCAAGGGTTCGGCAGCCAATGTCATCTCCCTCGATGCCTACAATGTGCCGCAGGGGTCGGTAGTGGTAACGGCAGGTGGCGTTACCCTGAAGGAGGGTACCGACTACTCGGTGGATTACAATGCCGGAGAGGTGACCATCTTCAACCAGAGCATCATCGATGCCGGTACGGCGGTCAACGTCTCCCTGGAGAGCAATACCGATTACGGGCAGATGAGAAAGACGATGGTAGGATTCAACTGGGAGTATGAATTCTCCAGGAATTTCCAGATCAGCGGAACCTTGCAGCATCTCTCGGAACAGGCGCTTACCAACAAGGTGGCGATGGGCAGCGAACCGCTGAAGAATACGCTCTGGGGCATCAACCTGAACTGGAAGAAGGAGAGCCAATGGCTTACCAACATGCTCGACAAGATACCGTTCCTGCATCTCACCCAGCCTTCCTACATCTCCTTCAAGAGTGAGTTTGCCCAGCTTCTGGCGGGCGAGGCAGGAGGAGTGCAGGACAATGCTTCGTATATTGATGACTTCGAGAATACCAAGGGAACCATCGACGTGATGACTCCTACTTCGTGGGTTATCTCCAGTGTGCCGTCGCTCAATTTCAAGGATGATTACAATGACAAGACGGGGTTGACCAGCGGTTTCCATCGTTCCCGTCTTGCCTGGTACACCATCGATCCGCTCTTCACTCGACGGGGAAGTTCGCTCACTCCGGGTCATATCAAGAGCGACCTCAAGCAGTTGAGCAACCACTATGTCAGAGAGGTGTATGTAAAGGAGCTTTTCCCTCTGCGCCAGCAGAGCACCTATCAGGGAGCCACCAGCACCCTGAGTGTTCTCAATCTGGCTTACTATCCATCGGAGCCGGGACCTTACAACTTCAACGTATCCGATCTGCAGTCGATGGTACCCTTGCCAATCCGTCCCGCAACTGGGGTGGAATGATGCGCAAGCTGGATACCAACGATTTCGAGCAGGCAAACGTGGAGTATATCGAGTTCTGGATGCTCGATCCGTTTATCTATTCCCGCGAAAAGGCAGATGCAGCCGACTATGGTGGCGACTTCTACATCAACCTGGGCGAGGTGAGCGAGGATATCCTGCGGGATGGCAAGAAGTTTTATGAGAGCGGAATGCCGGTGGATGGCAGCAACAGCTTCACCTATACGCAGTGGGGTAAGATTCCTACGCAGAGCACCGTGACCTATGCTTTCGCCACGACGAGCGGAAGCCGTGCCCTACAGGATGTGGGATTCAATGGTCTGACCGATGCCGAAGAGCAGGAATTCTACAAGAGTGCCTATCTCAACCAGATACAGGGAAAGGTGAACCAGGCGGTGTTCGACAGTATCTTTGCCGACCCAGCCCGGGATAACTATCACTATTTCAGAGGCTCTGACTGGGATGAAATGCGTGCGCCCATCCTTCAACGATATAAGTATATCAACAACCCTCAAGGCAATTCGCCTGACAGCGAAAGCCGTACCGAGAGTTATGATACCTCCTATAAATCGACACCGGATGTGGAGGACATCAACCAGGACTATACGCTGAACGAATATGAGAAGTATTTCCAGTATCACGTGAGCATCCGTCCGGAAGATCTCGTGGTGGGCAGCAACTTCATCGTGGATAAGCGGGAATACACCCAGACTTGGCGAGACAACACGAAATCCACGGTTACCTGGTATCAGTTCCGCATTCCTGTGGATGAGTTTGAGAAGCGCCAGGGAAACATCAATGATTTCTCCAGCATCCGCTTTATGCGAATGTTCCTCACCAACTTCAAGAAGCCTATCGTGCTCCGTTTCGGTACGCTTGACCTGGTGCACAGCAAGTGGCGTACCTACGACCAGCCGTTGGGTGCAGCCAGTGGCGGAACCTTGGAGGCGAGTGCAGTCAGTCTGGAGGAAAATGCCGAGAAGACACCGGTCAACTATGTGCTTCCTCCGGGTATCAGCCGCGAACAGGACCCATCGCAGCCACAGCTTGTCGAGGCAAACGAGCAGGCGCTGAGTCTGGTGGTGAAGGATCTGACCCATGGCGAGGCAAAGGCGGTATATAAGAACTCTACCCTCGATCTCCGCCAGTACAAGCGCATCCAGATGTTTACCCATGCCAATGCCCTGGAGCAGAACGCCACCAATCTGAAGAACGACCAGCTGGCGGTCTTCATCCGTCTGGGCAGCGACTATAAGAACAATTACTATGAGTATGAGATTCCGCTCAAGCTGACCGAACCTCGCAACAATTATAACCGCAACAGTTCTGCCGACAGAAAGCTGGTCTGGCCGGAGGAGAATATGCTCAATGTAAACCTGAGCGTATTTACCAGTCTCAAGAAGGAGCGAAACAAGGCGAAGACTGCTGGCATGGCTTCCTATATGGCACCTTATATGATGATGGATGCAGAACATCCGGCAACCGGATCACCATCGTGGGCAATCCGAGCCTGGGCGAGGTAAAGACGCTGATGATAGGTGTGAGAAACAATTCGGATGAGGTGAAGAGTGGAGAAGTCTGGGTCAACGAGCTCCGACTTCTGGAGCATAACAACAAGGGAGGATGGGCAGCCAATGCCAATCTGAACGTGCAGCTCTCCGACCTGGGTAGCGTGAATGCCACCGGCCGCTATATGAGCGAAGGCTTCGGCGGTCTGGAAGACGGTGTGGCTAGCCGCAGCACCGATAATTATGGTACCTATAGCGTGACCACCTCGTTGGAGATGGGTAAGTTCTTCCCCGACAAGGCGAAGGTGAGCATACCTTTATATTATAGTGTGACGAAGGAGAAGACTTCTCCGAAATACAATCCGCTGGATACGGATATGGAACTGAAGGATGCGCTGGATGCCGCCGGTTCGAAGGCTGAGCGGGACTCTATCGAGAACATCGCCGTGACCAAAGTCACCCAGACCAACTTCTCGGTATCCAATGCCCGGGTAGGTATCGCCACCCGTCGTCATCCGATGCCTTATGATCCAGCCAACTTCTCGTTTACCTACAGTCATGCCCATCAGCATACCACGGGTGAGACCACGGTCTTCGAGAATCGGGACAACTGGCGCGGAGCCTGGATTATTCCTGGACACCAATCTATAAGGCGTGGGAACCTTTCAAAAAGTGGAAGAACAAGAGCAAGTGGCTCGACATTCTGAAGCGATTCGGATTAAACTGGTTGCCTCAGAACATCGCCTTCAATACGGAGATGACGCACGAAACCTATGAGCTGCAGGAACGCGATATGGAGAGTACGCTCAATTCGCAGCTGCCGCTCACCGTGAGCGACCAGTTTCTCTGGAACCGCGAGTTCTCTCTGCGTTGGGATCTGACCAAGAACCTGCACATGAACTTCCAGAGTGCTACCCATGCACAGGTAGATGTGCCTTATCCGGATGTGAATGCTGATCTCTATGCCGACCAGTATCATGCCTGGAAGGATTCGGTGTATCGGAGTTCGGTATGGCAGAGTGTGAAGAGCTGGGGTACGCCGCTCGACTATAGTCAGAATTTCACGGCATC
This sequence comes from Prevotella sp. AM34-19LB, assembly GCF_003468525.1. NCBI lineage: Bacteria > Pseudomonadati > Bacteroidota > Bacteroidia > Bacteroidales > Prevotellaceae > Prevotella > Prevotella sp. AM34-19LB. The sequence continues at coordinate 38,709 of NZ_QSIG01000006.1, forward strand.
CTATAAGTTGCCTATCCATCTGCTGCCAGTCTTCGACTGGGTGAATACCGATGCCTCCTACAACGCCAACTATACTTGGGAGCGAGGCACGGAGGATGAGAACGGCAACTCGTATGGCAACACCATCAACACCCAGCGCGAGCTGACGATTAACGGAAGCTTCGACCTGGTGCGCCTCTACAACCACATCCCATTCCTCAAGAAGGCGAATGACCGATTCAACCGCTCGATAAGCAGGAGTGAGATAGAGAGGAAGAAGAAGGAGAAGGAAGCCAAGCGGAAGCAGGCTTTGCTGAAGAATGCCCAGCAGAAGAACGATATGCAGAAGAATGGGCAGAAGAATCAGGTAGATCTGGCAAAGGCGCTTCCGAAAAACAGGAAGGCTTTCGAGAAAGAAATCACCCTCCTGCCGGATACTACCCTGCTCATCAGACATGGCAAGAACAGCAAGCGACTCATCATCTCTGCCAAGACGGAGGATGGAAAGGTGTATCATCTGAAATATAAAAAGGTGGATAACAACCAGATCCGTATCAAGTCGAAGGTGGATAGCATGATGAAGCTGAAGATTACGGTGATGCCGAAAGAGCCGCTCGATAACGAAAAATGGTATCGGACAGCCCAGACGGCAGCCCGACTGGCAATGATGCTGCGCAAGGTGAGCTTCACTTACCGCAACAACTATCAGATGCTTCTGCCGGGCTTTACTCCTAACGTGGGTGATGCCTTCGGACAGAAGAAAGTAGGAACGATGGCGCCGGGACTGGATTTCGCCTTCGGACTGGTGGATGACAGCTATATAGGAAAGGCAAGAGACAACGACTGGCTGCTCTGCAACGACTCGATTGCTACGCCGGCTACTACCAGCAAGACCGAGAATCTGCAGTTGCGTGCCACCCTGGAACCGGTCAAGGATTTCAAGATAGATCTTTCTGCCACCCGCACCATGACCACGCAGAAGAGCATACAATATATGTATGAGGGTACACCGACCACCCAGAGCGGAACTTTCCAGATGACTACCATCTCACTGAGTTCGGCTTTCGAGGGAATCGGAAATGCCAACAGTGGTTATCGCAGCAGGACTTTCGAGAAGTTTGTCAACTCGCTCGATGGTTTTCGCCAGCGGGTGGAGTCGCAGTATGCCGGAACGGTATATCCTGTGGGTTCTACCTTGGGTGGAGGCAAGTATGATGCTTCCCGCACACCGGTTAATCCGTATAGTGGTGATGTGATGATTCCTGCATTCCTCAATGCCTATACCTCGATGGGTGGCAGTTCGCTCTCCATCTTCCCGGCATTGAGCCGGCTCTTGCCAAACTGGACGGTGCGCTATAGTGGCTTGGGCAAGTTGCCTTGGTTCCGTGATCACTTCAAGAGTGTGAACATCAACCACGCCTACAAGAGCATCTTTGCCGTGGGCAGCTATAGCAGCTACAGTACCTATCAGGAGTATATGAATGGTCTGGGCTTCGTGACGGATGCCTCTACGGGCAATCCATCGCCTAGCAGCATGTTCAATGTTTCGCAGGTGAGCATCAACGAGGCATTCTCGCCATTGCTCGGTATGGATGTTACGCTGAACAACAATATGACCATCAAGGGTGAGTATCGCCAGACCCGAGTGCTGAACCTCAGCATGACGAGTGTACAGGTGAATGAGGCGCTGAGCAAAGACTGGGTGGTAGGTATGGGCTATCGCATCAACAACTTCAACCTCTTCGGTGCTCCAAAGGCACACAAGGTGAAGGGAAGAACGGGTGCCCGGCAGAACAGCAGAAACGGAAGCAAGGGCAAGAATCAGACCCAGAACTACGGTCCTAATCACGACCTGAACCTGCGTCTCGACTTCAGTTTCCGCAAGCAGGCAGCCATCGTCCGTGATATAGCCACGATGACGAGCAGCGCCAGCAGCGGCAACAATGCCCTGAAGCTGAGTTTCACGGCTGATTATACCTTGAGCAAGATGCTCACCATGAGTTTCTACTATGATCGCCAGACCAATACGCCGCTCTTGTCGAGCAGCAGTTATCCTACCACCACGCAGGATTTCGGTCTGAGCATCAAGTTCTCGCTGACGAGATAATGTTTTTATCGCCCAACGGCGGTGCAAAGGTACAGCAAAAAACAGACATTGTATTTTGCAAGGTTGTCGCTGGTAGGGCAGGTAATAAACCTGCCTACCAGCGTATTCTTGCTTTATAAGAATGGCGTCATGTAAATCGGAACCAAGAGTGTTTGCCCATCTTTCTGCAGATCTTTGGTGTAAACCAAGTACGGATGTACTATCCTATCGGAGAATTTTAGACAGAAAGCATCAAGCGAGGCATGCGTTTTGTATCCAGACGACTTGACCTCTATAGGGCACAACTTACTGCCGCGTGACAACAAAAAGTCGATTTCGTAAGAATGCGTGGCATCCTTTGGAAAAGTATAGTAAAAGAGCCTGTTGCCTGAGGCTCTCAGCATTTGGGCAACCAGATTCTCAAATACGTATCCCATGTTGGTGGATAGCTTGTCGCTCAACAGTTTCTGGTAGATGATGTTCTCCGTATAATCCTTGTCCCAGAAAGCCAAAGTTACGAATAGTCCCGTATCGCCTATGTACAGTTTGTACTTGTTGATGTTGGCTGTCAGTGGCATTCCTACATTCGGATCATCCGTGTGGTACGCAATGTTAACCGTCTTGCTGTCTTCTAAGTTGAGTATCAACTCATCTATTTTCTCAGCAGCCATTCTTCCTACAGCAGAAGTAGGCTGATAGCGGAGCTGGTTCTTGCTCAATTGGGCTGGGATAGACATGAATAGTTTGGATATTTTGCCCGATGGGTCTATCTTTCTGAAATCATCAGCATATAGTTGGAGAATCTGTCGCTTAACGGTATCTACTTGCTGTAGATTGTTAGTGTTAAGATAAACATTGACAGCTTGTGGCATTCCTCCTACCAACATATATAGGCGTAGTTCTCTCATCTTCAATCTGTTGACTCCCTCGCCTAGAGATATTTTCTTATCGAAAACTTGACGCAGCAGAGGCACGCTAGCCGTGTCTCCCATGGCCCATCTGAACTCTTCGTAATCCATCGGAAACATCTCGATACGATGTTCTTCGCTAGGGATACTAATGTCCTTAGTGCTCTTATGTATGCTGATAAGTGAGCCAGTCTCTATATAGTCATATCTACCGTCTTTTACCAAATACTTGATGGCTTGTCGGGCTTTCGGACATTGTTGTACCTCATCGAAGATGATAACCGACTTTCGCTCATGCAATGTTTTATTGTAAGCATTCTGCAGGAAAAGAAATATGAAATCCATATTCATAAGATCATCAAAGAGTGCTTTTACTTCCTTGGAAGCCTCATTGAAATCTATCAAAATGTATGATTCGTATTCATTCTTGGCAAATTCTTCTACGATAGTTGACTTTCCTATACGGCGAGCACCCTCTACAAGGAGGGCTGTACTTCCCTTGGAAATTTCCTTCCATTCAGCCATTTGGCTATATATTTTTCTCTTAAATACCATATTCTCCATATTTTCAATGTCTTATGGGTGCAAAGTTACATAAAAAATATGTTTTACCAAAATCTTTTTGGCGAAAATATGTCGTTTTACCAAAATCTTTTTAGTGAAAATATGTCGTTTTACCAAAATCTTTAGTGTTATTAAGGATTTGAACTTTCCTGTAAGCCGCTAGGATATCGTGTGAGAATATCCTGGCGGCTTTTTGCTTAGCTTCCCAGCTCCAACTGATTTCTGTTTTACAATCGGTTTATTTCCTCCCGAGCTGCGCCCTTGCCTCGATAACTCTTCTTCTTGTTGAAAGAATAGGTTACATTGAGAGATACATTGTGAACACCGCCCTTGAGGTTTTGATAGAAAGATACTCCATTGGTCTCAATCAAGTTCTTTTGACGCCAAAGCTTAAAGCTATCATTCCAGTAGATGGTAAATGCCCAATTGCCCAAGCTCTTGTTAAGTCCCATGTCAAGGAGAACATATCCCTTGGTATAGTTGGTGGCAGAATATCCTTTGCTAACCCATATTCCATCGAAATAAGCATAGATTCCCCAAGGTAAGTCAAAGCGGTTGCGCATAGTCATATTAAACAACGGCTTGTTGTATGACTTTTCGGGATTACCATATTCCAACTTCTGCAATCTCAGCACACCGTGTAGCGTAGGATGCCAGATGCCTATGTCCAATCTTTGCCCTGCCACCATCTGAAAATAATCATAGCTAGGTAAGTTTACATTCTTGATGATATTTACCTTCTTGGTTTCCATATATGAATAAGTTGTGGCAAGTTCTCTCATGCTATGTACATAAGAGAGGCTCAAGCTCGTCTTACGATAACTCACATCCAAACTTAGCTCTCTTTCTAGTGATGATTTCAGCAAAGGATTTCCAAGCATCCATGATGTATGCGAGGCATAAGAATAAGTATTGCTCAGCATACTATAGCTAGGACGGTCAACTGAAGCGCTGTAAGATAATCCCAAACTTAGATTGCCGTTCTGATAATCAATGCTTACGTATGGGAGCCAATCCGTAAAACTCTTAGATTGTTCAGCAACCTTCTCACCATTAAGTATATAAGCGAAGTCTGTATTCTCTACACGCAGTTCTGTTCTTGCGCTCCATGCAGAGCTAAGCTGCCAATTTACCGTAATGTATCCTGCTGTCAGATGCTGGCGTTCCTCATCACGAGAAGCGTCAAAGAGAGCCTCGTCATTAGAGGTGCTTCCCTCAAAAGATTGGCGAGTCTTGGTATACGAATATTGGACGCCTAAGTCTAGAGTTACAGCCTTCCATGAAGCAGTGAAATTAGTCTTGCCCGCTACCAGGTGATTGTTGCTATGACTTACTGTACCAATATGATTCGCATAGTTCTCACCTTGCTCGTTGACATCAGAGAGTTCATTGGAGAAGTTGTAAAGATAATCCACATCTGCCGCCAACAGATAGTTCTTCTTTTCACCGAATTTCAATATAGCATAAGAGTTGAGATAATGGCGTGTATTCTGCTTTGACTGTTCACTCGTTGACTCAAGCTGTGCATTCTCTGGCTCTACATTTGTCTGGATGTCATTTGTTGAAGAGTATTTTCCCTTAGGTTTTCTGCTAAATTCATAACGGATGCCCAGAGAATTGGCTCCAAAGTCGTAACTAGCACCTATATTGGCGTTTAACTTATGCGCACGATTCTCATAGGTAGTATTTGTTTTTGTTTCATACTCATTATTGCCAAACTTTTCCAGATAGTAGCCTGTTTGCTTTTCTCCGTCCCCGGCATAATTGGCTCCGGCATACACTCCAAGTCCATTGCTGCCAGTCCAAGACAAGTCCAGGCCCGTTCTCCCGTATGAAACATCAGAAAGTGTAGCACCGGCTTTTGCTAAGCCTGCCCATCCTGCATCCTGCTTTTTGGTATGGATGATGATGACCGACTTCACATCTGCCTCATATTTAGCTCCAGGATTGGTAATGATTTCTACTCTTTCAATATTCTGCGAGGAGAGTTGTTGCAGTTCAGAATTGTCTCTTACCTTCCGATGGTTGATATAAATCTCAGGAGTTCCTTTGCCCAACACTGAAATGTTATTACCGATACCACTAATCAATGGCATCTGCTTGATGGCATCTATGGCAGACCCCAACTTGGACAAAGGGTTGCCAATCATGGAGATGTTTAATCCCATATTGTTAGACTTCACGTAGTTGCGATGTCCCTTCACCACGACTTCACCTAATAGCTTGGTATCTTCCTGCATGGCAATGATTCCCACAGAATCACTTTGGCAAGGAAGATAACTGGTCTTATATCCCATGGCAGACACTTTGAGTATGTCTCCTTTGAAATATCCATCTACAGAAAACACACCTGCTTCGTCGCTAACAGTACCCTTAATGAATGTTGAGTCCTGTTGATTTAGCAAGAATACATTCGCATAAGGCAAGGCTTCGCCCTGCTCATTGATAATTTTTCCAGTGATGTGTTGAGCCATAACAGGCATAGTTGCTATACACAGAAATGGCAATAATATCTTTTTCTTCATAATTTTCTCTTTTAAAATTTTAGTTAATGTGACCATGTTTTTATAATTATTTTAATCGGTTGCAAAGGTAATCAATGTTTTCCTTATAATTTCTAACAAAAATCTAATATTTTTCTAATAAGCAGATATTATTTGTTCCAAGTTCGATTTTTTTTTGTACTTTTGCAGTGTTTAAATAGAAGGATTATGAAGAAGGTTTATTATATTGCATTGTTAGCTATCATAATGATAGTATGCCTGCAAGGATACAATGTGCACTTGCAGTATTTAAATTACAAACTAGAATGTGTTGATAAAATCAATGATGTGTTAGTGCAATCAGTTGACGAAGAGTACCATAATAGAGCAAAAAGCAAAAAAGGGGGGATTAAAAAGGAAAAGCAACATATCAAATATAAAATATTTCATTCATTTAATCAAATACCTGGAGAAATTAAGAAAGAGCCGTTTTTTAACTTACGCACATTGAATATCGGTTCTTTGAAAAGAAAAGGCATTATAAGTAGCACGTCAGATGCGCTCACCTTATTGGAACAAGACCAAATAGAAAAAGAAGGTAAGCCGCTTAATTTAGCAAATCTGAATGAAATTGTTAGCAGAAGAATGGAAGACAAGATAGAGCGCTCCATATTCTTACTCGACAAAAATAAAAAGATAATAAAGGCAGAGGGAGTAAAGAATGTACCTTCCTCGTGGGTTTGCTCAAAAGATGTAGCAGTAAATTTAGCCAATCTCCGATTTGTAAGAGTTGCTATGCCTGTTCCACCTTCTAAGTTCATAGCACACTCTATATGGACATTGGCACTGTCTGTACTATTTGTGCTGATAGCTGTAGTTTGCATCGGCTACCATCTCTTGGTAATCAAGAGAAAAGAGCAGCTGCTAAGAAATCGAGAACTAGGCGTTAATGGTATCATCCACGACCTCAAGGCTCCTATCAATAGCGTTATCTCTGTATTGAGTTTGCTAAATATGAAGGTAAAGGAAGATAAGATATTGTTGGATGTAATTTCACAAGCAAGTGACAAGGCTAAGTTGCTGGTGAGCGATATAGAGTCTATATTGCTTGCAGCCAAGGGTGGCAATGACAGAATGTTACTCAATTTGAAGAAGGTCAGTCTTCTGGAATTAACAAATATCGTTAAGACAGATATGGACATATTATATAAGGTGAAGCCGCATACCATCGTAATTTCCGATGAGTCGCAAGGCGAAGGCATGGCATATGCCGACGAATTATATATACGTAATGTGATGAGAAATCTGGTGGAGAATGCACTGAAATATTCTGATGACGGAGTGAATGTTCAAGTGTTGATCAGAAATATAGACGAAAATATCGAGGTTAGCGTAACCGATGATGGATGGGGCATTGCCCCCAAGGACCAGAAGTTGATTTTCAGACAGTTCTACCGTGTGCGGCAGCATAAACAGGTTAAGGGATATGGCATCGGATTGGCTGTGGTGAAATATGTGGTGGAAGCACATCATGGAAGAATACGCATAAATAGTGAATTAGGAAAGGGAAGCTGTTTTACCTTCACTCTTCCTAAGGCACAATAAAAATGGCAAGAAAAATGGAAAAATTGAAAGTAATCATTGTGGATGACGATAAGTTGCTAGGCACTACACTGGTACTGGGCTTAGAAGGGTTAAGCATGAAACCTTACTATCTAGACTCATTGGATGGACTTTTGGATAAGATTTCTGAGGTCCAACCTAATATATTGGTACTAGACGTTGAGGTAGGCATGGGAAATGGCATAGAGAAACTAAAAGATTTGAAGCTTCATGCCATCAACATACCTGTTATCATCATGTCCTCGCATATCCAGATGGAGTACATCGCTCAAGCCCTGGAGAATGGCGCTTTTCATTTCTTGAAGAAACCATTTGAGATAGATGAACTTGGCGCATACATCCAGCGTTTTGCAAAAACTGATGAAAAGTTAGGGATAGTGACCGATATCCAAATAGGCAGTCTAAACTTGCAAATGCAATTCCATGCTCTATTTACTAAAAATAACGATCAAATTCATCTTTCCCAGAAACAGTTTGAGGTGCTTAGTATATTAGCACAAAATCTAGGGAAGATTACGACTCGTCAAACTTTGAAACGTCAGTTATGGCCTGATGGCAACTATTCTGACCCCAGCTTAGATAACTACATCTCTCAACTAAGAAAAATCTTATCGATTGATGAGAGTGTTCAATTAGAAACAATCCCGAAAGTTGGCTTCCTGTTAAAAACGAACAAACGAGGGTGTGGCATTAGTGTCATTGGACATTAGTGTCATTAAGGATTTGAGCTTTCATATAAGCATAGAAAAAGCCGCCAGGATATCGTGTGAGAATATCCTGGCGGCTTTATATGATAGCTTAAAAAACTTTACTTCTTATCGTAAGCATGCACAGGGTAGTCGATGGTATAGTGAAGACCACGGCTCTCCTTGCGCTCGATAGCCATACGGGTGATGAGGTAACCTACATTGATCATGTTGCGGAGCTCGCAGAGTTCCTTGCTTACCTTGACACGCTTGAAAAGATTCTCGGTCTCTTCGTAAAGAAGGTCGAGGCGGTCCCAGGCACGTTTCAGACGGAGGTCGCTACGAACGATACCTACATAGTTGCTCATGCATTCGCCTACTTCCTTGATGCTCTGGGTAATCAATACCTTCTCCTCGTTGGTCATGGTACCCTCGTCGTTCCAGGCAGGAACCTTCTCGTTGAAGTCGTATTCATCTACATGCTCAATGCTGTGCTTGGCAGCAGTCTCGGCATAAACCACAGCTTCGATGAGAGAGTTGCTGGCAAGACGGTTGCCACCATGCAGACCGGTGCAAGAGCACTCGCCCAAGGCATAGAGGCGGTTGATGCTTGAACAGCCGTTCAGATCTACCTTGATACCACCACACATATAGTGAGCAGCAGGACGAACCGGGATATAATCCTTGGTAATATCGATGCCGATGCTGAGACACTTGGCGTAGATGTTAGGGAAGTGATGCTTGGTCTCCTCCGGATTCTTATGGGTAACATCCAGACAGACATGATCCAGACCGTGAATCTTCATCTCCTTATCGATGGCACGGGCTACGATGTCACGAGGAGCCAGGCTCAGGCGCTCATCATATTTCTCCATGAAGCTTTCGCCGTTAGGCAGACGCAAGATGCCGCCGTATCCACGCATTGCCTCGGTGATGAGGAATGCAGGGTGGGTCTCGCCAGGATGATAGAGGGCTGTAGGGTGAAACTGTACGAACTCCATATCGGCTACGGTACCCTTGGCACGGTAAACCATCGCCTCGCCATCACCGGTAGCGATGACTGGGTTGGTGGTAGTCTGGTAAACGGCACCACATCCACCGGTACACATCACTGTAACCTTACTCAGATAGGTATCCACCTTCTGGGTGTCAGGATTCAGAACGTAGGCTCCGTAACAGTTAATATAAGGTGTGCGGCGAGTAACACGGGCACCCAAGTGGTGCTGGGTGATAATCTCCACGGCGAAATGATTTTCCTTGATATCGATGTCCGGGCAGTTGCGCACAGCCTCCATCAGACCGCGCTGGATTTCAGCACCTGTATCATCAGCGTGATGAAGAATGCGGAACTCGCTGTGTCCGCCCTCACGATGAAGATCGAACTTGCCATCCTGCTGCTTGTCGAAGTTGACACCCCACTGCACGAGCTCCTTGATCTGCTCTGGTGCCATGGTGACAACCTGCTTCACAGCCTGATAGTCGCTGATGTAATCACCAGCGATCATTGTATCCTGTATGTGCTTGTCGAAGTTATCTACTTCCAAGTTGGTAACTGACGCCACACCACCTTGTGCAAATGAAGTGTTTGCCTCATCGAGTGAGGTTTTGCAGATCATACACACTTTACCTTTATGCGCTCTGGCTACTTTCAGGGCGTAACTCATACCGGCAACTCCTGAGCCGATAATCAGAAAATCATACTTATAAACCATGTGAGTTTATTCTAATAATGCTTAATTGTTTGCAAAAGTACTAATTTCTCTTTAAAAAGAGTAATAAGAGAGGGATTTTTTGTAATTTTGCAGCGAATTTTAAGGTAATATAGTCTTTTAGACTATCAAATAGTAGCTGAAAACGCTATTTTAAAGATTAAAGAACGAGATATGGCAGATAGAACTTTTCATAAGCGCTTCAATACGACGGCTCGTGTTGGAGTGGTGGTTTTCGCCCTCCTGGCAGGATATTTCTTCTGGGTCAAGATGGCGATTATTGGCATTTTCGTTGCCATCATCATTGTGGGCATGATTGAGCGTATTCTGAATACCACCTATACATTCAAGAAGGTGAAACCTATCGACCGCGATGATGAGATGGAATATCTCATCATCAACGAAGGCAGGTTCTCTTCCAACAGGAATGTGCCGGTATGCGACATCATCAGTGTGCATACCGCCAAGACCTTTCTGGGATTGGATCATTGTCTGGTGATAGAATACGGACATCATAATATGGTAACAGTGCAGCCCGATAATGAAGAGGCTTTCGAGAAAGAAATTAGTAAAAGACAATGAAAAAGATTATATATATGATGATGAGCTTCATCATGGCAACGCTCATGGCGATGCCGGTGCAGGCTCAGGATGTGATTGAAGGAGAAGTGGTGGAGCCGCAGGACGACACGGAAGTGGCCGACTCCACAATGTTGGATTCCCTGGCTGCTGATACATTGAAGCTGCCTTGGCCCGAATCGGTGCAGGTAGGTATCGGCAAACTCTTGGAAAGTAAGATGTTTGAGACGTCGCAGGTGGGAATCATGGTCTGGGATATGGATGCTGATTCCTGCATCTACAAGCACAACGAACGACAGCTGATGCGCCCGGCAAGTACGATGAAGCTCTTGACAGCCATCACCGCACTTGACAAGTTGGGTGGTTCCTATCAGTTCAAGACTCAGTTGAAATATACCGGAACCATTGAGGACGGTGTGCTGACGGGTGATGTTTACTGTGTGGGAGGTATGGATCCCCGTTTCAACAGTGATGACCTGACGGCATTTGTCAACAGTCTCAAGGATATGGGTGTGGATACCATTCGCGGTAACGTATATGCCGACCGTTCGATGAAGGATGCGGCATTGCTGGGCGAAGGCTGGTGCTGGGATGATGACAATCCGGTACTTTCACCATTGGTGTTCTCCCGCAAGGACATCTTCATGGACCGTTTCCTGGCTAAGTTGAAGGATGCTGACATCGAATATGAGGAGATGTATGCCTCTACCAAGACCTGTCCTGCCAATGCCTTTACCATCTGTACCCGTTTCCATACGATGGACCAGGTACTGCATAAGATGATGAAGGAGAGTGACAATCTCTATGCCGAGTGCATGTATTACCAGATTGCGGCTTCTACGGGCAACCGACCGGCAAGTGCCAAGAGTGCCCGTAACGTGGAACGGCAGTTGATCAATAAGTTGGGACTGGATGCTTCCCGCTACAGACTGGCAGATGGTTCGGGCTTGTCGCTCTACAACTATCTCAGTGCCGAGCTGGAGGTGATGATGCTCCGTTATGCTTTCCGCAACGACAACATCAAGCAGCATCTGATTCATTCCTTGCCTATAGCAGGTGTGGATGGAACCCTGAAGAAGCGTATGAAGAGCGGCAGTGCCCACGGCAATGTCAAGGCTAAGACGGGTACTCTGACCGGTATCATCTCGCTGGCTGGCTATTGTACGGCAGCCAATGGACATGAGCTTTGCTTCTCTATCATCAATAATGGAGTCATGCATGGCAGCAATGCCAGACATTTTGCAGACAAGGTTTGTAACCTGCTCTGCCAACCATAAATGGGAGTTGATAGATAAGAGTAGATAGTTAAGAGTTGATAGTTTACAGTTTATAGTTTATGGAAGAAATTCGTAGATTTGTAGATGAAATGATAACATGGGCAGGTGTCACTGGTGATTACGTGCCTATGCTTCGTCATATCCTGCTCACCGTCACCGCTATCTTGCTGGCGATGTTGAGCGATTTCCTGTGTCGTAAGATTTTGGTTCCGCTGATTTCGAAGATTACGGAAAAGACAGAGGTTTCCTGGGATGATGTGTTGCTGAATAAGAAGGTGCTCACTTCTGCCTGTCATATCGTGCCTGCAGTGGTAATATGGTCGCTCATGCCGCTTATCTATCTGGAATATCCTATATTCAAGGAGATTCTGGAGCGTGCTACGGGTATCTATATTGTAGTGATGTCGGTTCGCACGGTATTGGTGTTCATCGGTTCCTTCAAGGGATTGGAGAATAGCGGAGAGCGCCGCTCTTCGGCTCAGCAGTATTTCCATACCTTCTGCGGTGTGCTCAGAATATTGATGCTCTTCGTGGCAGGTGTGGTGGTGGTAGCCATCCTGCTGGGGAAGAATCCGATGACTCTGTTTGCTGGCTTGGGTGCCACATCGGCTGTGCTGATGTTGGTATTCAAGGATACTATCCTCGGTCTGGCTGCCGGTGTGCGACTCACCAGCAATGATATGTTGCACAAGGGTGACTGGATTACCGTGAAGTCGGTAGATGCCAATGGTATAGTTGAGGATATGTCACTTACTACCGTAAAGGTGCGTAATTTTGATAATACCATCGTTACTATCTCTCCAGCTACCCTGGTGAATGGTTCGTTCCAGAACTGGATTGGTATGCAGAAGAGTGGTGGAAGAAGAGTAAAGCGAATCGTTTATTTTGATTTCCGTAGCATCCGATTGGTGGATGAGGCTTTGAAGCAGGAGCTGCTTGCCAAGCATTTTGCCGTAGAGGATTCTTTCAAGTTGAAGGATTCTCTCCAGAAGGCGATAGAAAAGGATATTGCGGAAGGAAAGGATATTGAGGATTTGAAGAATCCGGCAGCCCTTGCCCCAACCAATCTTCAGCTTTACCGTAAGTTTATGGAGAAATATCTGCGTCAGCGCCCTGAGGTGAATACGGAACTTACCTTGATGGTGCGCCACATGGAGGCTACCCAGTGTGGTCTTCCGATCGAGTTCTATTTCTTCATCAAGGATAAGGTATGGGTTAATTACGAGCATATCCTTGCCGACATCATGGAGCATGCCTATGCGCTTGCCAATGAATTCGGTCTGAAGATTTACGAGCAATATCCGGAGCAGTAGTTACTTTGAACTTTGAGATTTGAACATTGAACTTTATGAATAGCTTTTCTGCTGTCATTATCCGTTGGTTTCGTGAGAACGGCAGAGACCTGCCTTGGCGCGAAACCAGGGATTCTTATGCCATCTGGCTGAGCGAAATCATCCTTCAGCAAACCCGCATAGCCCAAGGTTGGGAATATTGGGAACGGTTCATGCAGACCTATCCCAAGGTAGAAGACCTGGCTGCTGCCAGCGAGGATGATGTCTTGAAACTCTGGCAGGGCTTGGGGTATTACTCCCGTGCCCGCAATCTCCATACTGCCGCCAAGCAGATTGTGGCTCTCGGTGACTTTCCCAATACCCTCGAAGGTATCAAATCCCTGAAGGGAGTAGGTGATTATACCGCTGCTGCCATCGGTTCCTTTGCTTTCGGTATTCCGGCAGCTGTGGTTGATGGCAATGTCTATCGGGTGCTTTCCCGATATTTCGGCATCGATACTCCCATCAACTCAACCCAGGGTAAAAAGGAGTTTGCTGCTTTGGCACAATCGCTCTTGCCTGCTTCCGATGCGGCATCCTATAATCAGGGAATGATGGATTTCGGTGCGATTCAATGCACTCCCCAGTCTCCGAAGTGTCTGCTCTGTCCGCTTGCCGAAACCTGCGAGGCTCTGCGTTGCGGCAGGGTAGAGGAACTGCCTGTCAAGAACAAGACCGTGAAGGTGAAGACCCGCCATCTCTCCTATATATATATAAGGTGTAAATCTTCGGCAGCGGATGGTGCTGGGAATTCAGAACCGATGGTTGCCATCCATCGCCGTGGAGAAGGAGATATCTGGCAGGGATTATGGGAGCCTTATAATGTTTCGGATATCAAGGAACTGCCTTCTTTCGTCAAGAATCCGATTTTGCTGGCTAAAGATGTCAAGCACGTTCTGACTCATCGCGTCCTTCTTGCCGACTTCTATCTGCTGGAAACAGAAAGTCGTCCTCCGCTTCCGGATGATTACATCTGGATCAGGGAAAGTGAGATAGAAGACTATGGGGTTCCGAGGCTGATAGAAATCATGCTGGAAAAGATCAATCCTGCAGAATAGGATACGCATATAGGGAAGTTAAGTGAAGTTAAGCAAGCTATCACTCAATTCCCTCACTAGTGAAACTTGAATATATAATAATCTCTTCATATAGAATAAAGATGATTCAATTCAATAAGAAAATGAGAGGCTGGGTGCTGGCAGGAGCCATCGCACTGCTCTCTATTTTGGGCTTTTCATCCTCTATGGTGCCAGCTGCACAGGGGGATACACCGGGAATGGAAATCCCGGTTTCAAAGAAAAAGGTATCGCAAACCATCAGAAAGCGTTTTGCCTATACCGTTTCATATAATCATGATACCCGTCAGCCTAACTGGGTGGCATGGTCATTGACCCGTGCTCATGCTTTAGGAAAGTTGAAGCGTGGCGACTTTGAGGATGATATGGATATGCCATCTCCTAAGGGAACAAAGGCAGATTACTACAACAGCGGTTATGATAGAGGACATCTCTGTCCGGCTGGCGATAACAAGTGGAATCAGAAGGCTATGGACGAATGCTTCCTGATGACCAATATGTGTCCTCAGACTCATGCCCTGAATGCAGGAATCTGGAATAGTATCGAACAACAATGCCGTACCTGGGCTAAGAAATATGGCAAGGTTTATATCGTTTGCGGTCCGATATTCCTGAATAAGCAGCATCGCAAACTGGGTAAGAACAAGGTGGTGGTGCCTGATGCTTTCTTCAAGGTTATCCTCCGCACCGGCAAGAATCAGCAAGCCATCGGTTTCATCTGTCGCAACCAGGGAGCTACCGGACTGCAGAAGAAGGATTTCGTTAACTCAGTAGATGAGGTGGAGCGTATCACCGGCTACGACTTCTTCTCCAAACTTCCTGATAACATCGAGAAAAAGATAGAGGCAAAAGCTGATATCAACCAGTGGTAAAAGAAAATCCCCTGATGCATGTCTCATTGCATCAGGGGATTTTTATCTGGTTCTATAGGAACTCTTCTATATGATAGGTTCTATGTTATAATCCTATCCTATCGTTCAATTTCCTATAATAGAATCTTAGTAGTTCTGAGCCTCAATCTGGAAGTAGCTCTGTGGGTGGTTGCAGACTGGGCAAACCTCTGGAGCCTGCTTGCCTACTACGATATGACCGCAGTTAGAGCACTGCCAGATACAGTCGCCATCACGAGAGAAGACGAGCTTGTCCTGCACGTTCTTCAAGAGTTTGCGATAACGCTCCTCGTGGTGCTTCTCGATTTCAGCCACCATCTCAAACTTGATTGCAATCTCCTCGAAGCCTTCCTCGCGAGCTTCCTTTGCCATGCGTGGATACATTTCGGTCCACTCGTCGTGCTCGCCATTGGCAGCAGCCTCCAGGTTCTTCTCTGTATCCTGGATAGCACCGCCCTCCAGGTACTTGAACCACAACTTAGCGTGCTCCTTCTCGTTGGCAGCAGTCTCTTCAAAGATGTTAGCTATCTGAACATAACCGTCCTTCTTAGCCTTACTTGCAAAATATGTATATTTGTTACGAGCCTGTGATTCACCAGCGAAAGCCTCCTGAAGGTTCTTCTCTGTTTTTGTTCCTTTTAATTCCTTCATAATGTATTCTGTGTTATGTTATTAATATGTTCTTTATTATTTTTCTTTTGCAAAGATATTGAAAAGTTCCTAATTATGCAAGAAAATTAAGGTTTATTTTACTTTCGACCTATTGTTTAGATAAAATAAAGCAAAACCAAGCATCGCCACACCGAATATCCACGAAATGATGGCACTTGTTACCATTCCCAGCGTATGGGTGAAACCTGCCACGATGAATGTCAGGAAGCTTACAGCAGCTACTGTAAGCGCGTATGGCAACTGAGATGAAACATGGTGTACATGCTTGCACTCGGCTCCGGCACTTGCCATAATGGTGGTATCGCTGATAGGTGAAATATGGTCGCCACAGACAGCACCAGCCATGCAGGCAGAGATGGAAATGATGCGCAATGGGTCGGCTCCTGGGAATACTGCGATACAGATAGGTATCAGGATACCGAAGGTTCCCCAGGATGTACCTGTGGCAAAAGCCAGGAAGGCTGCAACCAGGAAGATGATGGCTGGCAAAAGCATCTGAAGTTCTGAAGCACTGCTTGCCACCACAGTAGATACATATTCTGCTGCTCCCAGCGAGTCGGTCATACTCTTCAGAGTCCATGCCAGGGTAAGAATCAGAATGGCTGGTACCATTGCCTCGAATCCCTTGATCAGACTACTCATCCCTTCATCGAACGGTAAGGTCTTGCGAACCGTAAACATCAGAATGGTCAGAATCAAGGCTGCCAATGAACCAATCACCAGACCTATAGAGGCATTGCTTCCTGCAAAGGAATCTACGAAGTTCATATAGTTGGCATTGCTGGCATCGAAGAAGCCTCCCGAATAAACCATGCCTGCCATACAGAAGATAATCAACATGATGATTGGAATCACAAGGTCGCTCACAGAGCCTTTGCTCTTGGATGATTCTTCCTGCTTCGCTCCCACACCATGCTCCACGATCTGCAGCTTGGTATCGCTCACCTCGTCGAGCTTTCCTCCGTTGGTGCGCTCATACCATTCCTTCAGTCTTGCATCATACTTGCTCATCGCCTTGAAGTCGAAGCCCAAGATCACGATGCCCAGCATAAAGAGAATGGTGAAGAAGGCGTAGAAATTATAAGGTATCGCCTTGCAGAAAAGTGCCAGTCCGTTTTCGCCTCCCGATACGAAGCCCGATACTGCTGCTGCCCAACTGGAGATTGGGGAGATGATGCAGACTGGTGCTGCGGTGGAGTCGATGAGATAGGCAAGTTTCTCCTTGGTTACGCCGTTGCGCACTGCGATAGGGCGCATCACCGAACCCACGGTAAGGCAGTTGAAGTAATCATCGATGAATATCAGAATGCCGAGCAGTATGGTGGCTACCTGCACACCAATCTTCGACTTCACGTGCTTGGAAGCCCATCGGCCGAAAGCCGCAGAACCACCCGCCTTGTTCATCAGTGAAACGATGCTTCCCAACACCACCAGAAAAACCAGAATGCCCACGTTCCAAGGGTCGGAAAGGCAATGTATCAAACCGTATGCCTTGGCGTCATCGCCTTCACCTACGGTGTGGTTGGTCAGATGAACGAGGAATCCGTCGAAACCTGTTCCCATCGAAATGCAATATTGAACGGCACCCAGAATGATACCGATAAAAAGAGAAGAATAGACCTCTTTCGTCTTCAGCGCTAGAGCGATGGCGACGATAGGAGGTAGTAACGACCATGCGGTCCCAATCATGTTGTACTCCATTTTATTGTTTTTGGGTTAGAAATATTTTGCTGAGAAGCAGCTTATCTTATGCAAAGATAAGGCTTTTTTGTTATATATCCAAGAGTTACCTAAAGAAAAAATATCCTTTTGTTGATGAAGTAAGCTCTTTTAGCATATTTTATCATTGGAAAGACCCACAGAAAACATCATAACTTTCAAGCCCATCGGATTCCATGGGCTTGAAAGCTATGTTTTATGAATTTATAATGCGATCTCCTATAATACCATTTCTTCGTATTCCAATCCGAAGACATCGGCAACCGCCTTGAAAACTACCTTGCCATTCACGATGTTCAATCCCCGATACAAAGCCTTGTCTTCCTTGCATGCCTTTCGCCATCCCTTGTCGGCAAGAGCGAGGGCATACTTCAGGGTGGCATTGGTCAGGGCGATGGTAGAGGTATGAGGCACGGCTCCTGGAATGTTGGCTACGGCATAATGCACAATGCCATCTACCATAAATATCGGATTGGAGTGGGTGGTTGGATGAGAGGTCTCGAAGCATCCTCCCTGGTCGATAGCCACATCCACCAGCACGGTGCCTGGTTCCATCAGCTTCAGCATGTCCCTGGTAATCAGGTGTGGAGCCTTGTCGCCCGGAACGAGTACACTGCCTACTACGATATCTACATCTGGCAATTCCTTTCGGATATTGTGCTCGTTGGAATAGAGGGTGTGCGCATTGATAGGCAATTCCATCTCCAACTGGCGAAGACGAGGCAGGCTGATATCGGTAATCCACACATCAGCGCCCAATCCTGTTGCCATTCTTGCTGCAGCTTCTCCCACGGTTCCACCGCCCAGAACGAGAACCTTCGCCCGGTTCACGCCCGGCACACCGCTAATCAGCTTACCCTTACCGCCCTTGGTCTTCTGCAGATAGTAGGCACCATTGATAATCGCCATTCTTCCTGCTACCTCACTCATCGGAATGAGCAGTGGCAGATGATGGTTGTCGGTTTCTACCGTTTCGTAAGCCAGGCAGACAGCGCCGCTCTTGATCATGGCATCGGTGAGCTCTCTGTCGCAGGCAAAATGGAAGTAAGTAAAAACAAGCTGGTCCTGATGGATGAGTGGATATTCCTCGGCGATAGGTTCCTTCACCTTGATAATCATCTCAGCCTCGCGATACACACTCTGGATGTCGGGCAGGATTCTGGCTCCTACCTTCACATACTCTTCATCAGCAAAACCACTGTTCTCGCCGGCGGTATGCTGCACCATCACTTCGTGTCCATGTCGAATGAATTCAGCTACACCAGCAGGAGTCATTCCCACACGATTCTCATTATTCTTGATTTCTTTTGGAATACCTATTTTCATGATGTTATGTTTTTAAAGGTTATAAATCATTTTAACGGGATAAAGATAGTGAAAAAATCAATAGGTTGTATCGTTTGTATAGAAGATTTAACATATCTTTCTTGCCTGGTTAAGATTAGAACATAAAAAAGATTAAAAAAGATGGCTGCTATCATCTTTTTGCTTATCTTTGCCCTCGTAAGCATTTTAAACTTAATAAATGGAGGACTTATTATGAATGTCAATACAGGTATCAAGCAAGCAGTGATCTTAGCCATAGGCATTATCGTGCTTGGATTTTGTGTCAAGTCTGGACTTGAAAGTGTGATTGCCAAAGACCGCAAAGTGGTGGTGAAAGGATTGGCAGAAAAGGAAGTTGAGGCTGATAAGGTGACATGGCCTATCGTTTCCAAGGAGATTGGCAACGACTTGCCGCAGCTCTATAAGAAGATCAACGCTACCACCAGCACCATCCGCCAGTTCCTGCTGGCAAATGGAGTGAAGGCAAATGAAATCAATGTCAATGCCCCTGTGGTCATCGACCTCAATGCTGAGCGATATGGCGAAAACCGTCAGCCTTACCGTTACAACATCACGTCGATCATCACCGTGACTTCCCGGAATGTGAAGGTGGTTCGTGGCATCATCGCCCGACAGGGTGACCTGCTTCAGAAAGGTGTGGCCATCGTGGATGGTGGCTACGAGAATCCGGTGAAGTACGAGTATGTGGCTTTCCGCGAGATGAAGCCGAAGATGATGCAGGAGGCAATTGAGAATGCCGAGAAGACAGCTGCTCAGTTTGCCGAAAACAGCAAGAGCAAGATTGATAAGATCATGAACGCTGACCAAGGGCAATTCTCGATAGAGGATAGAGATTCCAATACACCTTATATTAAAAAGGTGAGGGTAGTGACTACGGTTACCTATCTTTGAAAGACTAGTAATTAAATATATATATAGTACGAAATGAAAAAAATGATTTACATGGTGATGGCGCTTGCCTCACTAAGCTACTCAACCCAGACTATGGCGCAGTCACAGGGATTGCAGAAAAAGGTGAATGCCTACTTCATGCAGTCGCTCAAAGCACAGCAGAAAGCATTGGAGAAAGACGGTAAGGCGGAATTCTCTAAAAACACACCTCTTGACACCAAGCTCCAGGCTGCTATCGACGGCAAGGATATTGCCAACTACCAGAAGATGGTATGGACAGCCTGGTGCGATGCCAACAAGAACCTGCAGGAAGAAAAGCTCATAGAACCTGAAGATCTGACATTGGCAAAAAACAGCTCCTGGAATCTGCCTCAGTGTCTGGAGCCAAATGCGGTGATGCCTTATTATTATGGTAAGAAGGGAGTGGCTGCCGATGGTAAGTTCCCTCTCTTCCTGTATGTTCACGGATCGGGACCTAAGGACCATGAGTGGTCGAATGGTATCAAGCTCGGTCTGAGCTTCCAGGATTCTCCTTCCATCTATTTCATTCCTCAGATTCCTAACGAGGGTGAATATTATCGCTGGTGGCATCTCTCCAAGCAGTATGCTTTCGAGAAGCTGATTCGCCAGAACCTGGTAAAGAATGAGGTGGATGCCAATCGTCTCTATGTATTCGGTATCAGCGAAGGTGGTTATGGCAGTCAGCGTCTTGCTTCCTTCTATGCCGACTATTGGGCTGCAGCGGGTCCGATGGCTGGTGGTGAACCTTTGAAGAATGCGCCTGTGGAAAACTGTGCCAATATCGGTTTCTCTTTCCTCACCGGTGCTGACGATACCGGTTTCTATCGCAACGACCTGACCTGGTACACCCAGGTGGCTTTCGATTCTGCGCAGTTGGTTCGCCCATTGTCTGTAGATAAGACTCCTATCTTCCGTCATCGCATCCAGCTCTTGCCGGGTATGCAGCATCATATCACCTATGGTCTGACTACTCCTTGGCTCAAGCAGTTTGTGCGCAATCCATATCCTAAGACCGTGCTCTGGGAGGATTTCGAGATGGATGGCAGACACCGTTCGGGTTTCTACAACCTGCAGGTGCTGGCTCGCCCATCAGAGCAGAGAACCTACTACGAGATGGATATCGACAAGAACGTGGTTTCCATCAAGGTGAGCAATGTGGATTACACCACTATCTTGAAGGATAAGCAGTGGGGTATTGACCTGAAGTTCAACCGCAGCTATTCTCCTGCCACAGGTGGCAAGCTGAGAGTTTATCTCAATGACCAGTTGGTCAACCTCAATGAGCCTGTAACCATCACGGTAAACGGCAAGCAGGTATTCCATGGCATTGCCAAGGCAGATTTGCAGGCAATGGTAAACAGTTGTGCGGAATACTTCGATCCATGTCGAGTATATCCTGTTTCAATCGATTTGGCTTATTAATTTTAAGGAAAGATTAGATGAAGAAAAACGTTTGTTTATATGCCATGATGGCTCTAGCCGTTATGGGATGTTCTCAAAATAACAAGAAACAGGAAGGCAGCTCAAAGGGGCTACCTTCTCGTGTTGAATCAGAGAGTAAGGCTGGGGCAGAGAAGGCAGATCAGTCAGTAGCTGGCAGTAGTAATCAGTCTGCTTCTGCTGGAAAGGTGCAGGTGCTTACGGCTTCCGATTTCAGGAAGAAGATTATGGATTACGAGTCTCATCCCGATGAGTGGGTGTTTGCAGGCTCCCGTCCTGCCGTCATCGATTTCTACACCACCTGGTGTGGTCCTTGCAAGATGATGGCTCCCGTGGTAGAATCTCTTGCCGGGAAATATGCCGGCAAGATAGATTTCTATAAGGTGGATATCGACCAGGAACCCGAACTGGCTTCCGTCTTCGGCATCCGCAGTATCCCTACCTTCCTCTTCATCCCGCTGAAGGACAATCCCACCATACAGATGGGAGCCATGCAGAAGGAAGATTTTGAGAAGATTATCGGGAAAATGATGAAAAAGTAAAGAGGCCTTAAAGGAATATTCCATGCCTTTTCTTCTTACCTATAAGTAGGTATTTTGGTGCGAATACCTATTTCTGATGATGCCCGAAATTTGGTGGTTTGCCAGATAATACCTAAATTTGCACTCAGAAAATAAGAAATGTTTAATGTAATTAAAGGAATTATAGTATTATGATTATTGAAAATGTTCATGCAAGAGAAATCTTGGATTCTCGTGGCAATCCTACAGTAGAGGTTGAAGTTTCATTGAAGTCAGGTGTCGTAGGTCGTGCATCGGTTCCTTCTGGTGCATCCACTGGCGAGAACGAGGCTTTGGAACTTCGTGATGGCGACAAGAACCGCTATGGCGGCAAGGGCGTCTTGAAGGCCGTGGAGAATGTGAATCAGGTGATTGCTCCGGCTTTGGTTGGCTTTTCTGCCTTGGAGCAGCGTGCCATCGATTATAAGATGTTGGAACTCGACGGTACCAAGACCAAGTCTAATCTGGGTGCCAATGCCATCCTCGGTGTTTCTCTGGCTGTGGCTCATGCTGCTGCAGAGTATCTCCACATCCCATTGTATCGCTACATTGGCGGTTGCAATACTTACACCCTTCCTGTTCCTATGATGAACATCATCAATGGTGGTGCTCACTCTGATGCGCCTATCGCTTTCCAGGAGTTCATGATTCGTCCTGTGGGTGCTCCTTCCGAGAAGGAGGCTATCCGTATGGGTGCAGAGGTGTTCCATGCCTTGGCTAAGCTTCTGAAGAGCCGTGGACTTTCTACTGCCGTAGGTGATGAGGGCGGTTTCGCTCCTGCACTCGATGGTATCGAGGATGCGCTCGACAGTATCTGCCAGGCTATCAAGGATGCCGGTTATGAGCCAGGTAAAGACGTGAAGATTGCCATGGACTGTGCTGCCAGCGAGTTTGCCGTTCAGGAGGATGGTGAGTGGTTCTATGATTACCGCCAGTTGAAGGATGGCAAGAAGAAAGATCCTAATGGCAAGAAACTGACAGCTGCTGAGCAGATCAAGTTCCTGGAGGAGCTGATTACCAAATATCCTATCGATTCTATTGAGGATGGTCTTGATGAGAACGATTGGGACAACTGGGTGAAGTTGACCGCTGCCATCGGCGACCGCTGCCAGTTGGTAGGTGACGACCTCTTTGTTACCAACGTGAAGTTCCTGGAGAAGGGTATCAAGATGGGTGCTGCTAACTCTATCCTCATCAAGGTAAACCAGATTGGTTCTCTCACCGAGACACTAGATGCTATCGAGATGGCTCATCGCCATGGTTACACCACCGTAACTTCCCATCGTTCTGGTGAAACCGAGGATACTACGATTGCTGATATAGCCGTAGCAACGAACTCCGGTCAGATAAAGACGGGCTCTATGAGTCGTACCGACCGTATGGCCAAGTACAACCAGCTTATCCGCATTGAAGAGCAGTTGGGCAATAGCGCAGCTTACGGTTATACGAAGTTGAAATAAACCAATTTCACCATGACTATACACATAATATAGAATAGGTCAGATACGAAATAGATGGGCATGGATGACCGTGAGGGTTGTCCATGCTTTTTTATCTTCTATGATGTATCTTCATCTTACATATTTGATAGGATAACTTCGATATATTTTATGGATTATATATTTTACGGATTAAGATAAAAAGCAAAACAACAATGACAAACGTATTGATAAGTGCTGCCGGACTTTGCTGTGCCACCATTATCGGTGCCATTCTGGGATTCTTTGTCAAGGAGTTGCCTCATAAATGGAACGATGCCGTATTGGGATATTGTGCCGGAATCATGCTGGCGGCTTCCACGCTGGGACTGATAGTGCCAGCCTTCGAACAGACCGGACTTTGGTGGCTGGTAGTAATCGGAGTAATGGCAGGAGCCTTGTTTCTGAATGTGCTAGATCTGGTAACTCCCCATCTTCATCATATCACGGGACTAGACCCCGAGGAGCATCGCAACAATGCCCGACTCAGCCATGTGATGCTTTTCGTGATGGCGATAGCCCTGCACAAACTGCCCGAAGGCATGGCGGCAGGAGTGAGTGTCTGTTCATCAGAAGGCGCAACGGAGTGGGGCGTTTCTTTAGGCATCGCACTGCAGAATATCCCTGAGGGAATGGTGATCATTGCTCCCTTGATGATGGCAGGCGTTTCTGCGATCCGCACCTTCTTCATTTCCATCTTCATCGCCCTGCTCGAAGTGGCAGGCATCCTGTTAGGTTTCGGTTTGGGTTCAGCCTCTTCTACCTTTCTCCCCGTGATGCTGGGCTTTGCCGGTGGTGCCATGCTTTATGTAACGAGCGATGAGATGATTCCTGAAACTCATGCCCATGGCTTTCAGAAGCAAGCCACCTACGCCCTTCTCCTGGGCTTCATCACCTTTGTGTTGATGGAAAAATGTGTATAATCAGGTTCTGATATGTTGATGGAGAAATGTGTGTAGTCAGATTCTGATGTCGTGCATTCACCACCAGCGCCATCAGGAAGGCTTGCAGGGGATGGAAGCTGCCCAGCAGCATATTGCCCAACAGAAACTCCACACTACCGGCATATACTGTGAGGGCAAGCACCATTGGGTACAGAAAGTTGAAGCCCAACTCATGCATATAAATGCCATAAGTCAGTCCCAGAAATCCATATCCAGCCATGATTGGCAGGGAGGTATGGAATGCGTGAAATGAAAAATAGCATAGTTGTGGTATGTTTGGTTTATGCTTGTTTTATTGGTTTCTGCTTGTTTTTTTTGCTGGTTTCTGTTGTAAATTTGTTGCAAAAGAGTTGTAAGTTTGAGTTTTTTTGTTAATTTTGCAAGCAGAAACAATTTTAAATTAGATAATTATGGCAAAAATTATAGTACATGACACAGGTGTTACTGTTATATCTGTAAACAATGAAGATTTTATTTCTTTGACAGATATAGCACGATACAAGAGTGACGATCCTAATGCTGTCATAGCAAATTGGATGCGTAATCGCAATACAATTGAATACTTGGGAATTTGGGAAGGTTTATATAATCCTTCTTTTAAACCCCTCGAATTCGAGGGGTTTAAAAAAGAGGCAGGTCTTAATGCTTTTACTCTTTCTCCTAAAAAATGGATAGATACCACCAATGCAATTGGTTTGATTGCAAAGTCAGGGCGTTATGGAGGTACGTATGCTCATAAAGATATAGCATTTAAGTTTGCAAGTTGGATATCTGTCGAGTTTGAACTTTATATGGTCAAGGAGTTCCAACGCTTAAAAGCAGAGGAACAAGCTCAATTGGGTTGGTCTGCTAAGCGTGAACTTTCTAAAATCAACTATCGCATTCATACTGATGCGATAAAGCATAACTTGATTCCTGCTGAAATTACGCCTGCGCAAGCTTCTCTGATTTATGCAAATGAGGCTGATGTTCTGAATGTGGCAATGTTTGGTATGACTGCGAAGCAGTGGCGAGATTTGAACCCCGAAAAGAAGGGTAATATACGTGATTACGCAACTGTCAACGAGTTGATTTGTCTTTCCAATATGGAGAATCTCAATGCGGTATTTATTGATCAAGGGATGCCACAAGGTGAACGTTTGGTTAAGCTTAATCAAATAGCAATCCAGCAAATGCGTGTATTGGAGGATGATAGAAAATATTTGAAATGATGCTTTTGGATGTCGACTTAGCTACAGAGCTCTTGTAAATGTAATTGTTAAAATGCATTTTTAAAGCTTCTAAAACAATAATAACTACTTGAAATATAGGGATAATAAAAAAGCGGAGCGTGATTTCACAACCACACTCCGCGCAAACTTAAACAACCAATAAAAGAAATAGATTGATCGTTCAATTGTTATATCTGATGAAGAGTAGCCCTTTTTTAGAGCTTTTTTTATTTCGATTTGAAGATAATGACCTTAACGGATGAACAAGAGCTCACGATACTTAGGCAATGTCCAGAGCTCATCGGCTACAGTCAACTCCAACTTGTCTATCTGATAACGGATCACCTCCATCTTTGGAGCTACGGTGTCATGATAAGCAATAGCCTTATCGTGCTCATTCTCAATCTTGTTGGCAACCTTGCGGGCATTTACCAACTCCTCAACACCGGTCTCGATGATCTGAGTGCGCTCGGCAATCTTCTTGATGATATTGATGTTGCGGGCAGTCAACTTCTTGCCTTCCTCATCACCGAAGATGTCAATCATGTTCTCCACATTCTTGGCCAACTGACTCTGATAGTGAGTAGCCACAGGGATGATGTGGTTCATGCTCAAGTCGCCCATCACACGAGCCTCAATCTGAATCTTCTTGGTGTAGGTCTCCCATTTCACCTCGTTACGGGCTTCCAACTCGTTCTTCTTCATGACCCCCATATCCTCGAACATCTTGATAGAGGCAGGGTCGAGATAACGCTCGAAGATCTTTGGACAGCTCTTCTCGCAGTCCAGACCACGCTTAGCAGCTTCCTCTACCCACTCATCTGAGTAACCATTGCCGTCGAAACGGATAGGCTTGCAGGTCTTCAAATCCTGACGAACGATATCGATGATGGCTGAAGTCTGATCCTCACCCTTGGCTATCAACTCATCCACACGCTTCTTGAAGTCGGTCAAAGCCTCGGCTACGGCTGTATTCAATACAATCATCGCTGATGCACAGTTAGCCTCAGAACCTACGGCACGGAACTCGAAACGGTTACCAGTGAAGGCGAATGGAGAAGTACGGTTACGGTCGGTGTTATCAATCATCAACTCTGGAATCTCTGGGATATCCAGCTTCATGCCCTGCTTGCCAGCCACGGTGAAGAGGTCCTTCTTGTCGGCTTTCTCAATGTGCTCGAGAAGGTCGGTCAACTGCTTGCCGAGGAATGAAGAGATGATTGCTGGAGGTGCCTCGTTGGCGCCCAGACGATGTGCATTGGTAGCGCTCATGATAGAAGCCTTGAGCAAACCATTGTGCTTATATACACCCATCAAAGTCTCTGTGATGAAGACTACGAAGCGGAGGTTATCCTCTGGTGTCTTGCCAGGACCATGGAGCAGGATGCCGGTATCAGTAGCGAGACTCCAGTTGTTGTGCTTGCCGGAACCGTTGATGCCGGCGAATGGCTTCTCATGGAGAAGTACACGGAAACCGTGATGGCGAGCCACCTTCTTCATCAAGCTCATCAGGAGCATGTTGTGGTCAACGGCAAGGTTGGTCTCCTCAAAGATAGGTGCCAATTCAAACTGGTTTGGTGCCACCTCGTTGTGGCGGGTCTTGCAAGGAATACCGAGCTCAAGAGCCTGGATTTCCAAATCCTTCATGAATGCCTGAACACGCTCTGGGATGGCTCCGAAGTAGTGGTCGTCCATCTGCTGGTTCTTGGCAGAATCATGACCCATCAGGGTGCGGCCTGTCAACATCAGGTCAGGACGTGCTGCATACAAACTTTCATCTACCAGGAAGTACTCCTGCTCCCAACCGAGATTGGAAATAACTTTCTTGACATCTGGGTTGAAGTAGTGGCAAACTTCTGTTGCTGCTACGTTTACAGCGTGCAATGAACGGAGCAATGGAGCTTTATAGTCGAGTGCCTCACCTGTGTAAGAGATGAAGACAGTAGGGATACAGAGTGTATCGTCGATGATAAATACAGGAGATGTTGGATCCCATGCAGAGTAACCGCGGGCCTCGAAGGTGGAGCGGATACCGCCAGATGGGAATGAAGAAGCATCAGGCTCCTGCTGAACGAGCAACTTACCTGAAAATTCCTCGATCATACCACCCTTGCCATCATGCTCGATGAAGGCATCGTGCTTCTCGGCAGTACCTTCTGTCAGTGGCTGGAACCAGTGGGTGTAGTGGGTTACGCCATTCTCGTCAGCCCACTGCTTGATTCCTTTGGCTACGGCGTTGGCGATGTTACGGTCGAGACGAGCTCCGTTGTCGATGACATCCACCAGTTTCTCATAGACATCTGCAGGGAGATACTTGTACATCTTCTGTCGGTTGAATACCTTCTTTCCGAAGAATTCACTTGGTCGCTCGCTAGGAGCGGTTACCTCAACAGGCTTTCTCTTGGAAGCCTCTGAAACAGCTTCAAATCTTAAGTTGCTCATACCTTATATAATTTAAAATTTCTGATTTTCAATGTTTTTATAATCTGTTGGAACGTTTATTTTCCCAGCCATTTGGCGATTCTTTCCATAGCCTCCTTGCAGTCCTCATGCTCACCGAAGGCGGTGAGGCGGATGTAGCCTTCGCCCGATGGACCGAAGCCGACACCTGGGGTGCAGACTACGCTTGCGCCATAGAGCATTTCCTCGAAGAACTTCCAGCTTGGTGTATCGTTAGGAGTCTTCACCCAGAGATATGGAGCATTCTCGCCACCATATACTCTCAGTCCGAGTTTCCGAAGTTCCGCTCTCATAAAGTGGGCGTTCTCCATATAGTAATTGATGGTAGCCTTCACCTGCTCCTTACCCTCTGGGGTGTAGATGGCTTCGGCAGCACGCTGGCTGATATAGCTGGTGCCATTGAACTTGGTGCACTGGCGGCGATCCCAGATTGGATTCAGTGCCACTTCCTCACCAGTCAATGTCTTTGCCTTCAACTCTTTAGGAACGATGGTGTAACCACAACGCACACCGGTGAAACCGGCTGTCTTTGAATAACTGTGGAATTCGATGGCCACCTTTCTCGCTCCACGAATCTCGTAGATAGAATGAGGAATATCCGGGTCGGTGATGTATGCCTCGTAGGCTGCATCGTATAGGATGATGCTTTCGTTCTTGATCGCGTAGTTTACCCATTTTCTGAGTTCCTCCTTCGAGATGACCGTACCCGTAGGGTTGTTTGGATAACAGAGATAAATCATATCCACGCGGTGGTCTGGAATCTGAGGGATGAAGTTGTCGCTCTCATCGCAAGGCATGTAGGTTACATTGCTCCACTTGCCGTTCTCAAAGACTCCCGCTCTGCCAATCATCACGTTAGAGTCGATATATACAGGATAAATCGGGTCGGTGACACCGATGTTGTTATCCCATCTCAAAATCTCCTGGATATTTCCTGTGTCGCTCTTGGCTCCGTCGTTTACGAAAACCTCGTTGGCATCCAGATGAATGCCACGAGGCAGGAAGTCGTTCTTGATGATAGCCTCACGGAGGAAGTCGTAGCCTCGTTCCGGACCGTAGCCTCGGAAGGAAGCCTGAACTGCCATCTCATCCACTGCCTTGTGCATCGCCTCGATGACGGCAGGGCAGAGGGGCTGGGTTACATCACCGATGCCCAAGCTGATAACTCGTTGTTTCGGGTGGGCAATCTTGTAAGCGTTTACCTTCTTTGCGATGTCGGCAAACAGGTAATTGCTAGCCAACTTCAGGAAATGTTCATTAACTAATGCCATATTTTTGTTCTCCTTTATTGCGGTCTTTTTATCAACCTTTGTTATTTAAGTTTGCTCTTAATTTATAATTCAATTTCTCCTTCGAAGACGAAGGCGGCAGGTCCCGTCATATAGACATGGTCGTCTGCCTCGCTGTATTTTATTTCCAGCGTTCCGCCATCCATTACGATACTGCTCTTTCTACCGGCACGCTTGGTCTGGGCTGCGGCTACAGCTGTGCACAAGCTCCTGTACCACAAGCCATCGTGATGCCGCTTCCCCTTTCCCAAACTCGTGTCCTTATAATGTCAGTGTCTGTAATTTGTGCGAACTCGATGTTGCATCGTTGAGGAAAGGCTTCGTCTCTTTCTAGAATCTTGCCATAGTGGGCGATGTCGATGGTGTCGATATCATCCACAAAGGTTACGAAATGTGGATTACCCATACAGACATAGGTGCCTTCGAAGATTCTGCCATCGGCTTCGAGTACCGAAGGACCTCTGAATTGCTGTGGATTTTCCAGTCTCGGCTTCAGCATATCCACTGTCACCGAATCTACAACCTTCTTGTTATCCTGAAGATGCAATTTCAATATCTTGATGCCCGATAGCGTTTCCAGTCGGATGGTTTCTTTTCGGGTCAATCCTTTTTCATAAAGATACTTTCCGATGCATCGGCTTGCATTGCCGCACATCATCGCTTCTGAACCATCGGCATTGAAGATGCGCATCGAATAGTCGGCTCTTCTGCCATCCTGTGGCTTTCCGATGAGAACCAGTCCGTCGCTTCCGATGCCTGTATGATAAGCACTCCAAGCTATGGCTGCCTTTTCGGGGTCTGGGATGTTGTATAGCTGGGTATCTACATAGATGTAGTCATTGCCCGCCCCATGCATCTTGGTGAAATGAACTGTTTCTTTCATATTGCGTTGTCCTTTAAGTTTGAATACTCTTCTTTATCTCTCACGTCTTGCCTCTTGTGGGGCTTGACTTTTTGATAGTCTTTCGAATGTTTCGATGACTATTTGTTTGATTTCGGTTGCAAAGGTACGACTTTTTGTTGAAATAAACAAGGAAAATTATGCAGAAAATAATAATAAAGATTAGGTTTCTTTCAATTTGTGATGAAGAAAAGCTTGATTGCTTACAAATTGTAAGGAGAATACGATGTGACTGGATAAATTTAAAATAATCGCGAAAAAGTAGAAACAAAATGCTTTTGATTACTTTAGAATGCTAACAAAATGTGTTAATTTTGCAGCCGAAAACGAACATAATGCAAAGGATGACTTGATTTGAGTGACAATCAAAGATGGTCCGTTTTCAATAGAGACAATCAATAAAGGTATTAACACATTATTAATTATTAAAGGATTATGAAGAAGATTGAGGCAATTATCCGCAAGTCTAGATTCGAGGATGTCAAGAAGGCACTTTTGGCTGCCGACATCGAGTGGTTCTCTTATTATAATGTAAGAGGTGAGGGAAAGATGCGCCAGGCTCGCATTTATCGTGGTGTGATGTACGATACCAGCAGCATCGAACGTGTGCTCCTGAACATTGTGGTTCGTGATAAGAATGTGGAGCCAACCATCGCTGCCATCCAGGGTGCTGCACAGACTGGCGAAGTGGGAGATGGCAGAATCTTCGTGATTCCTGTACTGGATACCGTCAGAATCAGAACCGGCGAGCGAGGCGATATCGCATTGTATAATGCTGAGAAAGAGGAATAAGATACTTTGAACATTGAGGTTTGAACATTGAACTTTATGATTAGTATTGAAGTTTATATTTGAGAGACTATATTATAATATTGTATTCTAATTTAACTATAAGATATATATATGAGCAGTTTATTATTGACGACACTTGATACGGGTAATACAGCGTGGATGATCATGGCCACCATCTTGGTGCTCTTGATGTCAATCCCAGGTATAGCACTTTTTTATGGCGGTTTGGTGCGCCAGAAGAATATCCTGAGCATCCTGATGCAGACGGTATTCATCGTGGCAGTAGTCAGTTTGATATGGGTGGCCTTCGGATATTCCTGGGCTTTCTCTACAGAATATGCGGATAGCGGCAACTCTTTGGCTTGCGTCATCGGAGGTTTCGATAAGTGCTTCCTCCACGGCATTGGTTTGGATGCCATCATGCCAACGGGTATTCCAGAGCTCACTTTCGTGATGTTCCAGTGTATGTTTGCCCTCATTACTCCAGCCCTGATTCTCGGTGCCTTTGCCGAGCGTGTCAAGTTCAGTGGTTATGTACTTTTCACCGTTCTCTGGGTTATCATCGCCTATCTTCCTATGGCCCACTGGGTATGGGGCGGCGGTTTCCTGCAGGAGATGGGAGCCATCGACTTTGCGGGTGGTACCGTGGTACATATCAATGCCGGTGTAGCCGCTCTGGTCATGGCACTCTGTGTAGGCAAGCGTGATGATTACCGTGCGGGTCATCCTATCACACCTCACAACATCACCTTCGTGTTCATGGGTATGTCGTTCCTCTGGTTGGGATGGTTCGGCTTCAATGCCGGTAGCGGATTGGCAGCCGATGGTCTGGCAGCCAATGCCTTCCTGGTAACTCATATCGCAACAGCTGCAGCTGCCACCACCTGGATGCTCATCGACTGGATTGTCAACAAGAAGCCAACCACGGTGGGTGCTTGTACCGGTGCTGTAGCCGGTTTGGTTGCCATCACTCCTGCAGCAGGTAGTACGGATATTTTAGGTGCCTTCTGCATCGGTATCATTTCCACCATCGTCTGCTTCTTCATGGTAGCCGTAGTGAAGGAGAAGTTCAAGTATGATGATGCCCTCGATGCCTTTGGTGTGCATGGTATGGGCGGTATCCTGGGATCTGTCCTCACCGGTGTCTTCGCTACAAGATACGTAACTGGAGCCGAGGGTGTGCAGGGTGCTCTCTATGGCGACTGGCATCAGCTTTGGATTCAGGTGGTAGCCACCGTGGTAAGCATCATCTACAGCATCGTAGTTACCTATATTATCTTCAAGGTAGTAGATAAGACAGTAGGTGTACGTGTTGACAAGCGAGTAGAGGAGGAAGGTCTCGACATCTACGAGCATGGTGAGAGTGCTTATAGCAACTAATAGCGAAATTCGATTATCAGCATAAAATTTAGGTCAATGGTGTTTCATTTTGAGGAATGGAACACCATTTTTTATGAGAAATCCTCAACTTGCACAATGAAAATGCCTCAACTTGCACAATGAAAATGCCTCAACTTGCACAATGAAAATGCCACAACTTGCACAATGAAACTTTTAAGTTGTTGATATTCAATAACGTTATGTCCACTATTTTCCCAAAGAATTCCTATATATAATAATGTGTAATCCCCGTTTCTCCTTAAATCTTCTTGTTCTTTCCCTTTTGGGATAATTTTGGGAAAGTTATCAATTTAGCGCTGGTCTGTGAACGCTGAATGTTGATGCTGTTTTGTCGGTGTAAATGTCGGTGTAAAATGTCGGTGCAAATATTGTTTTGGCGGTAATGTGGCGGTAATATGGCGGTAATGCCGATGTAAATGTCGGAGAAAAATGTCGGAGACATGTCGGAAATATGTCGGAAAGAAAAGTGATTGAAAACCAATATGTTATCGTTTTATGGGGAGTTCGTTACCGACAATAAATGTCGGAGACTTTGTCGGTAACCATGTCGGAGACTTCAAGAACGGAGAAAAGATTTGGCGGTAATGAAAATAATAGGTGTTATAAGGCATGAAGGAGGTGATAAAACTGGTGTTGGGGTGATTTCTATAAGTAGACGCATTCTGTTTCCATTTTTACAGGATGCAGATATATGCAAGGTAAAGAGGGACGAGTCACTATAAATTATGCAAAAATCAGCAGAATTTCTAATTAAACAAATTATTTTCTGCTTTTTATAACGTTTTTCGGATTAAACAAACAATATTTGAAGAAAAATGAGTAACTTTGCAGCAATAAACAATAATAATATACGCAATGGCTGAGAAAAATCTTAATCGTATCAAGGTTATGCTTGCAGAAAAGGGGAAAACGAACAAATGGCTTGCAGAGAAACTTGGCAGAGACCAAGCGACCATTTCCAAATGGTGTACTAATGCTTGCCAACCCCCTTTAGAAGCATTAATCCAGATAGCTCAATGTCTGGAAGTTGATATAAAAGAACTCATTAGGGTTCCTGAACATAATCCGTATAAAAAAATGTAATGAAAAAAATAAATACTTCATTCTCATTATTTGATTTCAGCAAGAAACGTGCCGATAAGGTACAAATATTTGGCAAAGAGTCGCTTGACGAAAATGGTAATCTTATACCATTTATCGAACAGGCTGCATTGGTAACTCACTATTTACAATTGAAAGAATCAAAAGTAAATGTGCCATATGCAAATAAAGCGCAAGATATACTGAATTTATGGTATGAATTCGTTCATGGAGAGAAGGAACAACGACCTAATGATTTCGTCGGTGTTTCAGAATCTACAGATGCCTATCAAGCATATCTATTTCCAGAATTATTTCATGCACCATTTCTTGCTCCCCAAAATCCAAAGTTCACCTTTATTGATCTTTTTGCGGGAATAGGTGGCTTCAGAATGGCATTTCAAAATTTAGGAGGAGAATGTGTTTTTTCTTCCGAATGGGATGAACAAGCGAAAAAGACCTATTATGCAAATTATGGCGATGTTCCTTTTGGTGATATAACAAAGGAATCAACAAAGAATAAAATACCAAAGGGATTTGACATTCTTTGTGCTGGTTTTCCTTGTCAAGCATTCTCGCTTGCTGGTAAAAAACTTGGATTTGCAGAGACGAGAGGTACTCTTTTCTTTGATGTTGCAGAAATACTGCGTAGATACCAGCCAAAAGCGTTTTTTTTAGAAAATGTCAAAGGACTTGCTATACACGACAAAGGTAGAACCCTCAAGACGATACTGAACACATTGGATGAAGTCGGATATGTTGTACCTGAGCCTCAGATTGTTAATGCAATGTTCTTCGGAGTTCCGCAACATCGTGAAAGAATCTATATAGTTGGATTTCGGAAAGATTTAGGACTTACAGCAGAAGATTTTTCTTATCCTGAACAGAAAGAAGTCACAAAGAAATGGATTGATGTTAGGGAAGAAAATCCAGTGCCTGCAAAATATTATCTTTCGACCACATACCAACAGACATTGATAAACCATAAAGCACGTCATGCAGCTAAAGGTAATGGTTTTGGCTATGACATAATTCCTGATGATGGTATTGCTCATGCTATTGTTGTCGGGGGAATGGGAAGAGAAAGTAATCTCGTTATAGACTTTAGACAGAAAGACTTAACTCCGACAACAAACATCAAAGGTACTGTTAATACAGATGGTTGGCGCAAAATGACTCCACGAGAATGGGCGCGTTTGCAAGGGTATCCTGATAATTTCAAGATTGTTGTTGCAGATGCTTCTGCTTATAAACAGTTTGGCAATAGTGTTGCTGTACCTGCTATTCAGGCAACTGCAGCACAATTACTTAAATCATTAAACGATAAAAATATATTATAATATGGCAGAGTGGCAATTTAACAGAGGTGAATGGACAGAAGCATACGTGTTTATGCGTTTGCTTGGTGATGGCCGTATCTATGGAGCATCTTCTGAATTAACAAAAGATGATTCCACATATATTGACATCATAAAGATTATAAGAGATGAACCTGATAAGATGCTGATATTTGAACGTTTCGTGGATGAAAATATAGCTTATGTAAGGGCTTCAAAAGATGATGAAAGTATTAAGGTGGTCACAACACCAGAGTTTTCTAAATATGCGCAAGTTTTGTATGACAACATCAAGACACTTACTGCTAACCGTGTAACCAGTGTTGCAGAAGTTCAGAAATATTTGGAGTCTCTTGGCATAGACTCTCCAAAAGCCAATTTATCGGAATCGGCAAAAGAGAAGTATGGTGCAAAAACTGATGTTATTATCACCAGTGAAGATTCTCTTGACCATTCCAAAACGACAGAGGGTTTTTCTGTAAAATCTCATATAGGCAGTCCTGCAACATTATTCAACTGCTCGCAAACCTCAGGTTTTACATTTGAAGTTGTTGGTTGTGATGAAAAAGGAATGCATGAAATCAATGCTAATGATACTTTCCTTTCTATAATGAAAGTTATTAAGGAGAAATACTCTCTTGAATATGTTGGGTGCAGGAATGAAGCATTTGAACAGAATATTGCTATTGTTGACTCTCGAATGGAAGAAGTCCTAAGTACAGCTGTGTTGGTGCAAACATCATACTATGGAACTGGTGGTTCTAATGTTAAGGATGTGTGTAACAAGGTTGTAGAATTGAATCCTATAAATGTCAAGAATCCACAAATGTTCTATCCTGCAAAGTTCAAAGACTTCCTCTTTGATTCTTTTGCAGGTATGACGGCATCTTCAATATGGAACGGTAGGAAAAGATTGACAGGCGGTTATATAGATGTTAGTCGCAATGGAGAGATGTTGTACTATCGTGCTATGTCTGATGATATTTTTGGCAACTATCTTTTTGAGAATACTTATTTCGACCGCCCTGATAGAGGAATGTGCAAGGATTTGGCAGTAGCTAAGGCAAATGCATATTTGGAAGGCAGAGAACTAACTGAAAGCGAGGAGAATAGTTATATCTACAAAAATGGAGTATCAGGAACCAAAAAATCTAAAAAAGGAGATTTTGGCTATGTCTATGAGAAACATAATCGCTATTTCATTGATTTGAATTTCCAAATTCGATTTAGATAAAATATAGAAAATCACCTTAGAAGTATTCAAAATATGGCAAAAAGTAAAATTGTATATTCAGATATAAAATGGGATGAGATAGATTACACTGTAGTCTCAAAAGTCAAAGATGTTTGCAAATCAATAAAAGAATATTATTGGAATAATCGGCATGAAGGTTCTTCTAAAAGTGAAATTATTGATTCGGGATTGGATTATGCTTTTTTGATAAAAGCATTTTCGATGTATCACACAGAGTGGAATGAAAGAACTTCAAGATGTACAAAAATAGGATTCTTTGTTGCTATTCCTCCAGAATATAAAAATAACGAACAAAGTAAATCCTTTCACCTTGTGCTTGATGGAGAAGTGCCTTTTGATAGCTCCATATCTCATAATTTTAGAAAATCAGACAGGTTAAAGCAAGATATAAAAGATTGTTGCAGAGATGCTATTAAATCCGAAAAAGACGAGCTTAAAAGACAATCTATAGGAAAGTTATGCCCCTATAAACATATAATGCTGACTAATGATAACATAGATGTGCATCATAGTGGTCAAAGTTTTTCTAAAATAACAGATAAGTGGATTGAGGAAAATGGAGGTATAGAGTTTCTTCATCAATTTGTAAGTCCTTCTATAAATGGTGGAACCATAATCAAATTTACTTCAGCCAGTATTCGTGAAAGTTTTATTGCTTATCACAAGAAATATGCATGTTTAGAAGCAATTTCAAGAGAAGCACATAAAGAAATTCACAAGAGAAAAATGTGATTATTGGGGATTGACAATCCCCAATAATATGATTGTAATTGAGTGGAATATCAGAGAAAATCTATAAATTTGCATCCAAATACAATATTTTGTAAAGAATGGAAGATAGAGAACTGTTGCTGAAAAGTGACCCAGAGTTTGACCGCCTCGCCTTTACGGTATTGGCTATCGAGGCTTCGGCGCAAAAAATGGGTATATCGCCGTCTGAAATGAGAAAGCGATTGGATAAGGTGGGGCTAATCAAGAGTCTCATTCAAGATTGCTATGACACTCTACATACCGAGAGCCGGGAAGCTGTGGCAAGTGATGTGGTCGAAGCTCTTAAAAATTGGGAAAGAAAAGAATAATGGAAAAGCAAATATTATATCATGGTTCATATTAAGCCAGGATATAGTTGATAAGTATTTACAATTCAAATCATATGAAAGGGTATAATTATGTTGGATTTCTTATTATGGAATAAAATTGCTCGTATCATAAAGCAACTAGCCGATACGTTACATATATCAACCGACAGAGCATTGCAGATATTCTATGACTCTGACGTTTGCCGTATGTTACATGACAAAGAACTTGGCTTGCATCTAATGAGTGATACATATATTGTAAATGATTTGATAGAAGAGCTGAGGAATAAGCAATAGCAAAACAATGGATCATTAGAGGAGGAAGATTCTTTGTACTGTAGCACCTTGATTGTTTAGTACGATCAAGGCAAATGCTTCATAATTCAAGATTGAAAGTGGGTATGGTGTCATCCAACAACTCATCGCCCACCAGCTGATTTCCGCTTGCACAACAGGTGTTGGACGAGCGCATATCAGCTGTTATGCAAGCGCACAACAGCTGTTGTGCGGCTGAAGATATAGGCTTCTCCGGCTTATAATATTAATTCTTCCGGCAACAAGTAAAGGTTACTCCGAAGACTTTTTACGTAAAACCGATGCTACAATGATAGTACTTACAAGTAACAGCGATAGTACTTACAAGCAACAGCGATAGTACTTACAAGGTGCAAGACTTTACTGAGAGGTCGCCATGATGGTACTGATGAGGCGTAAAGCGGCTTGTAGCGCTTATTGCCTCACTATGGCACAACATTGCCCCTTACCAGGGCAATAACCTGCCATTGCCAGGCACAAAACGATACGTCGGGAGCTGGTAAAATAACCACTCGCTTTTTTACTCTTCACTCTTCACCAAATCGGCTTAAACCCCGATAAACACTGGGGGTGCGAGAGGTGAAGAGTTACGCACTACTCTTCACCACTCTTCACCCCTCTTCACCTTCGGATTGCGCACGGAATTGAATGGTAGCTCGTCCTGTTCGGTCGGGGGGCTGAAACCACTTTTTTATGTCCCACAGATTTCACAGATTTTCCGTAAGCGGCTCCGCGTGAAGAGTGGTGAAGAGTGGCGTAAACTCTTCACACGTGCAAGTTCTTAAACTACAGGTGTTTATGACCTTCTGGTGAAGAGTGAAGAGTGTTTTTGAAAGTGGCTTGCTATTTTTATTTCTTAATCACCTTCAGAACCTGGTCGGCAAGGCTTCTCATTCCCTTGATTGTTGGGTGACCGTTCTTCTTGTCTATGTCATGAAGGGCGATGACCGGAACCTGATAGGTCTTGCAGATCTTTTTTACTGATTCGTTGATCTCATCCTTCAGCTCTGAATTTAGAATGAAGTAGATATCTACATTCGGATGGCGCTGACGGAGATCGGAAAGCAATTTAGCCAAAGCTGGACGGAAACAGTAGAGGTCGGCACGCTTCCAGTTGCTGTACTGGTAATTGCCGATAGGGGCATTCGCCCAACTGTCGTTCGTACCGCCGCAAATCAAGATGATGTCCGGATTGCCCAGCAGGGTAGTGCGGTTGATGAATGAACGGTCGCTGTAATCCTCATCGCGGTAGCCGGTGTTGCAGATGGTGGAACCGGAATAGGAATTGATGTTGCCCATCTTGTAACCCCCTTCCTTGATAACCTGCCACCACCAGGTTTGCTCCACCTTGTTGACATCGGTTGCTTTTTGAACCGCAGTGGTGTACCAGGTGGCATATCCCTTTGGGATGAAACCTTCGAAAGTTGAATACGAGTCGCCGAGCACGGCAACGGTCTGCTTCACCTGTGCCAGCAGAGGCATCAGGGCGAACATAAAGAGGCAGACGATAACTGATAATTTTTTCATGACGTTTTTTATATAATTTGATTTTTTTATGTGATCCTCTTTTGGGATAGGGTTTGAAACCCGATTGCAAAGATACGATATTATTTGTGGATATGCAAATGTTTGGGGCTATAAATTAAAGTAAAAAAGTGGCAACTGTTTTTCGGATGTTTTTGCCTGATTATCTTTCTTAGGAATATTGTTTACATACGGATAAGGGAAGAAGAAGGGAGATGGGCTAAAGATGAAAAAACAGTTGTAACTACTTATGTCCATAGAGGTTCTGAGTTATTACATTTTCATTCGCAAAAGACAAAAAAGCATAAATAGTGAATAATATAAGCGGCTTTGTGAAACTTTATCATTACCTTTGTAATTTAAATAGGCTTCTGACAGCATCATAGAACAAATTTCAATTCGAGGCTGTTATGGAGTTGGAAAAAGATA
This sequence comes from Prevotella sp. AM34-19LB, assembly GCF_003468525.1. Taxonomy (NCBI): domain Bacteria; kingdom Pseudomonadati; phylum Bacteroidota; class Bacteroidia; order Bacteroidales; family Prevotellaceae; genus Prevotella; species Prevotella sp. AM34-19LB. The sequence continues at coordinate 78,045 of NZ_QSIG01000006.1, forward strand.
GTGTGGAATTTTAGACAGATAAAAATGGATGAAATTAGTAAACGTGAAGATTCTCTGTTTGAGCATGTGTCAAAGCTGATAGATGAAGCTAGGAAACATGTAAAGACAACTATTGATACCACAATGGTTTACACCTATTATGGAGTCGGCAAATACATTGTTGTGGATGAGCAGCAAGGATATGCTAGAGCCAAATATGGGAAAACTGTGCTAAGAAACTTGTCGAAAAAATTAACTGAAAGATATGGAAAGGGCTGGTCTGTTGAAACTCTTACTGCAGCCCGAAAATTCTATCAGATATACAGCGAAGGAAAAATCGCAAACACTGTTTACGAAATTCAAGAGAATGCAGATATTCATTTCACTCTTTCCTGGTCTCATTATCTCATACTCATGCGTATTGCTAATCAAAATGAACGTAATTTTTATGAGATTGAATGCTACAAGCAGAATTGGAGTGTCCGACAATTACAGCGGCAGTACAACTCCAGCCTCTATGAGCGATTGGCACTGAGTCGTAATAAGGATGAAGTGATGAGGCTGGCGCAAGAAGGACAAACTGTAGAAAAGGCAAGTGATGTGATAAAAAGCCCACTCACATTAGAGTTTTTGGGATTAAAGCCTGAAGCCGTTTATTCTGAGTCAAAACTCGAAAGTGCAATCATTAGTAAAATTCAAGATTTCTTGCTGGAGTTGGGAAAGGGATTCCTCTTTGAGGCCCGACAGAAGCGATTCACTTTTGATGAACAGAATTTCTATGTTGACTTGGTTCTATACAATCGGCTCCTGCAATGTTATTGCCTTATCGACCTAAAAATTGATAAGCTGACACACCAGGATCTTGGACAGATGCAAATGTATGTCAACTACTTTGATAGATTTGTAAAGCAGGATTTCGAAAAACCTACTATTGGCATTCTTCTTTGCAAAGAAAAAATGATGCACTTGTAGAGCTGACATTGCCAAAGAATGCTAATATCTATGCATCGGCTTATCAGCTCTATCTGCCAGATAAGGCTTTACTTCAAGCAAAGGTGAAGGAGTGGATTGCTGAGTTTGAAGAAAATGAGGAATTAATGAAACATGAGTAACGTATAGATTATGCAATACAAGAATATCATATTCGATTTAGGTAATGTCTTGGTGAAGCTCGATCCGGAAGGATGCATCGGGGCTTTCAAGGCGATAGGAATGGGGGAATTAGTTGATTCAAATCCTCAGAGTGAGGGGATGAAGCTGATGAGCAAGCTGGGGGTGGGGATGATCTCCACCGAAGAATTCTGCGATGCAGCCCGTAAGTTGACAGGGACTGATGTGACGAATGAAGAGATCATCGATGCTGCCAACAAGATGCTGGTGGAGATTCCTGATGAGAAAAAGGAGCGACTCCTGCAGTTGAAGAAGGCTGGCTATCGCCTCTTCCTCCTGAGTAATACCATTGATATTCATTGGGATTATTGTGTGGAGCATCTCTTCCCTTATCAGAACTATTGGGTAGAGGATTATTTCGAGCAGTGCTTCCTCTCTCAGAGAATGCATCTGGCAAAGCCTAATGCCCGCATCTATGAGGAGGTAATCAGGCAGGCGAACATCCATCCCGATGAAACCCTCTTCATCGATGATCTGAAGGAAAATTGTGAGGCTGCCGAGAAGCTGGGCATCCATACCTTCCAGAACGTGAAGTTCGATGACTGGCTTGCACTTACCTTTGTACGCTAATAATAACTAACATATAATATCAAAATGAATTTTTACAAGACATTAGGACTGAAAAACAGCCGTATTGACGTGGCTGATGCCTTGCGAGGATTGGCCGTAGCAGGTATTATTCTCTATCACTCCGTGGAGCATTTCAATATGTACGATGGAAGCATAGAGCATGCTTATACGCTGGGGTGTGATGATTGGATGGCAGATGTGCTGGCATTGCTGCTGTCGGGAAAGATGTATGGCATCTTTGCCCTGCTCTTCGGATTAAGCTTCTTTATCATGAATGATAATCAGCAGCAGCGTGGAAATTGCTTTTCGGGTAGATTCGCCTGGCGAATGTTCCTCCTGGCAATGCTCGGTATCGTGAACACCGCCTTCTTTGATGGAGACATCCTCTTCTCCTATGCCATCTATGGACTGGTTCTCATCCCATTGAGTTATCTTCCTACCAAATGGCTCTGGTGGGTGATTGCCTTCCTCTTTATCCAACCTGTAGAAATCTACTCCCTCATTTCGGGATGGCAGGTAGATGCGTCTTCGTTGAGAGAGGTATATGGAAATATGTATAATGGTCATCAGCACGGCACCTTCCTGGAGAATGCCTACGGTAACCTGCGATACGGACAGGTGGCTACCTATTACTGGTGTTTGATGAAGGGAAGACATACGCAGACAATCTGCCTCTTCATACTCGGAATGCTGGTGGGCAGAAAGCGTTGGTTCTATAATGAGAACAACAACCTGGCTTTATGGAAGAAGGTGCTGGCGGTTTCCATCCTGGTATTGATTGTGGGAGGTATCGCAGATGTGCGCCACATGGAAACATGGAACAATTGGCTTTATCCTATCTACAACTTCTTCATCCTCTCGTTTGTAGTATCAGGATTCGTATTGTTGTGGTACGGAAAGGAATGGTTCAGAAAGGCATTGTCGTTCCTGCGCCAGTTTGGTAAGATGAGTCTGACCAACTATTTCCTCCAATCTATCATCGGTTGCGGACTGTTTGCTTATTATGGCTTCAATCTCCAGACGAAGCTTGGCATCACCTACGCCTTTTTTGTGGGTATTGCCATGGTGGTAGTACAATGCCTCTTCTCCAACCTCTGGCTCAAGTATCACTCCCATGGTCCTTTCGAGGGAATATGGAAGAAGCTGACCTGGATTAAGTTCTAAAAAAATGCCCTCCAACCTTTCGGCAGGAGGGCACAAACTAATTATTCTCGTACAATTAGTTTTGTCAAATGAATAGTTGATATAGGTTAGAGTATTTATGAATGAATATCTATATTATTTTATATCAACTAGCGTATGCGGTTGAAGGCTTAGAGAGGAACGTACTCTACAAATGCCTCCATAGCCTCGTAGCAAGCCAGACCTAATTCATCATAGAGCTGAGCGGTGCCACGGTTGCGGTCTTCTGCACGCTGCCAGAAGAGGCGCTCGTCGTTGCCCAGGAATGGAGCACTCTCCATCTGTGACTGGTGCTTGAGGATAGAGTTACGCTTTGCTCTCAACTCCTCAGGCTCAATGGAACACACATCTCGATGTTCTCAATCTCCCATTCTGCCCAAGCGCCACGGTACATCCAGATGCGGCAGTCCTTCAACCACTCTGCGCCTGCCTTCTTCTCCTCGTCGATGGCTGCGAGAACAGCGTCGGTACACTTCTTGTGAGTTCCGTGTGGGTCTGCCAAGTCACCAGCAACATAAATCTGATGAGGCTTCACCTCCTGCAGCAATGCTCTAACGATCTCAACGTCCTTCTCTGTCATAGGCAACTTCTCAATCTTACCGCTCTCATAGAATGGCAAGTCAAGGAAGTGAACGCGGTTCAGAGGAATCTCGTTGAATGTACAAGCTGTACGAGCCTCGCCACGACGAATCAAGCCCTTGATGGTCAGAATGTCACGGGTGTCGAAGTCGCTCTCCTTCTTGTGTGCGAAGAACTCCTTGATTTCCTGGTATTTCTTAGAGATCACGCTATCCTTAGAGTCTGCGAAGATCTGGTTGAAACCATTGATGAAGTGCATGAATCTTGTAACCTCCTCGTCACCTACAGCGATGTTGCCGGATGTCTCGTAAGCAACATGTACCTCGTGCTTCTGCTGTACCAATCGGCGGATAGTACCACCCATAGAGATCACGTCATCGTCTGGATGTGGAGAGAATACGATTACTCTCTTAGGGAATGGTTTCGCACGCTCAGGACGATAGGTATCGTCAGCGTTTGGCTTACCGCCTGGCCAGCCTGTGATAGTATGCTGCAAGTCGTTGAAGATCTTGATGTTTGCATTGTATGCAGAGCCGTAGAGAGCCAAGAGTTCACTCAAGCCATTCTCGTTGTAGTCCTTGTTGGTCAACTTCAGGATAGGCTTGTGCAACTTCTGGCAGAGCCATACCAATGCACTGCGTACCAACTTGTCTGTCCACTCGCAGTTTGTTACGAGCCAAGGATGCTTGATACGTGTCAGGTGAGAAGCAGCGCTCAGGTCGAGAATTACGTTTGCATTAGGATGAGTCTGGAGGAAGCTGGCTGGCAATGTGTCAGTGATGTTTCCTTCTACTACCTTCTGCATGATTTCAGCCTTCTCGTCGCCCCATGCTGTGAGGTAAACACTCTTGGCAGAGAGCAGGGTAGCGATACCCATGGTGAGAGAGCAAGGAGGAACCTGCTCGTTGGTGCCGAAGCTGTTCTCCATCTCCTCGCGGGAAGTATTGCCGATGAGGATCAGACGGGTGATAGACTGGATACCAGAGCCTGGCTCGTTGGCAGCGATATTACCCATTCTTCCGATACCGAGGAGAGCGATATCGAGACCTCCGAAGGTCTTGATGCGCTTCTCGTAGAGGTGACAGGTATCCTGCACTGCGTCCTGTGCCACACTGCCATCCAATGTGAAGATGTTCTGTGGATCGATGTCAACATGGTCGAGGAAACGCTCCTTCAACTGGTTGATGCTCTTCAGAGAACTTTCCTTCTGTACAGGATAGTACTCGTAAGCATTGAATACTACCACGTTTCTGAAACTGAGCTGCTTAGCCTCGCATCTTTTCTGCAATTCCTTGTAGATAGGTGTGAGCGACAAGCCTGTGCCCAATGCCATTACGTAATATCTGCCCTCGTGCTGAGCTGCCTTGATTTCCTTCTCTACTTGGTCAGCTACATGAGCTGCACCCTCCATGGAAGAGGCGAAGATGTCGGTATGAATTTTCTCCATTCTGGAGATCTCAGAGTACTCTACTGTAGTCTTTGGTTTGTAGTATGCCAATGGTACCTTATTGAGTACAATTTCTGAACTAAGATTTAGTCTCATAGTTTCTTGTCTTTATAGTTATTACTTTGTTTTTTTTACAAGTTGTCTTTCTCGATGTCCTTGAAGTACTTGTAGGTGCTTACCTTCAACTCATCTGTAGCGCTCTCATCGCAAACGATGATACCGTGCTGGTGAGTCTGCAGTGCACTGATAGTCCAAGCCTGAGTTACTGGACCTTCGATAGCTGCCTGGAGAGCACGAGCCTTGTTGTGACCATTGCAGAGAATCATCACCTCTCTAGCTGCCATAACGGTACCAACACCTACTGTGAGGGCTGTAGCTGGCACAGCGTTCATATCGCCACCGAAGAAACGAGAGTTAGCGATGCGGGTATCAGTAGTCAAAGTCTTCACGCGAGTACGGGAATTGAGAGAAGAGAATGGCTCATTGAAAGCAATGTGACCATCAGGGCCGATACCACCGATGAAGAGGTCGATACCACCTGCTTCTGCAATCATCTCCTCGTAGTGAGCGCACTCAGCCTCGAGATCCTCAGCGTTACCATTGAGAATATGGATGTTCTCCTTAGGGCAATCGATGTGGTCGAAGAGGTTGTGAGCCATGAATGAATGATAGCTCTCTGGATGAGACTCTGGCAAACCTACGTATTCGTCCATGTTGAAAGTGAGTACATGCTTGAAAGAAACCTCACCAGCCTTGACAGCCTTTACGATTTCTGCATACATACCAATAGGTGATGAACCTGTTGGCAAACCCAATACGAATGGTTTCTCTGCTGTTGGTTGGAACGCTTTGATGGTCTCCACAACGTGACGAGCTGCCCAGCGAGCCAACTCATCGTAATTCTTTTCGATAATTACACGCATAGTTGATATATGTTTATTAGTTAATGTATTCTTATATATTAATAATGTATTCTTGATCTATTAATTGTTCAAGTACTTGCTTCTTGCCATAAGGCAGGCTCCTATCAGTCCCGCATTCTCTTTCAGGGTAGAGGCGGCAACCAGCGAATCCTCGTTCACCATATTGAGCGAGAACTTTTTGATGCCCATGCAGATAGGTTGGGTAAGATAAGCACCTGTTACCGAGAGGTCTCCTCCGATGACCAGCATCTCTGGATTGAAGATGTTGATGATGCCGGCGAGATTGGTTCCCAGTTCCACTGCCACCTTCTGCAGTGTCTCGATGCTGAGCACATCCTCTTTTTGGATGGCATCGAGGATATCCTGCAGGGTGAGTTCCTGATGCAGGTTCTTCACCTTGTCGGACAGCACGGATGTTCCACCGTTTTCCAGAGCCTCTTTCATCTTGCGCAGCAATGCCGAGCCTGATGTTTCCGTTTCCATGCAACCTGTTTTTCCACAATGGCAGATGATGTCATTATTATAGATGTGCATGTGTCCGATTTCACCCGAGAAGCCTGATTTTCCGAGATAGAGCTTACCGTCGAAGATGATACCGATGCCGATGCCCCAGCTGATGTTTACGAAGATGATGTTTCTCAATCCCTTGCAGACACCTTTCAGATATTCACCGTAAGTCATGCAGCGGGTATCGTTGTCGATGCAGAAAGGCAGGTCGAGTCTTTCGGTCAGCGCTTCTGCCAGCGGCATTGCCGTGCAGGTGAAGTAATTATAGGCACAACCTATTTCCGGGTTCACTCGTCCACCGATACTTATGCAAGCCTTCTTGATCTGGCTTCTTTCGATGCCTGATCTCTGAATATAATCGTTGATGAGGTTGATGAAACTGTCGAAGGTTACTGGGGTGTCCTGGTAGTCAAAGTGTATCAGTTCGGGTTTTGCCACCATGTTTCCACAAAAATCACAGATGCCGAAGGTGAGACTTTGCTTTCCTGTATCTATGCCGAGGAAATATCCGGATGTTGCGATGAGGTCGTAAATCTTTGGCGCTCTCTTCGAGTAATTGTCTTTCTTGCCAGTTACTTCAATCAAGCCATCCTCAATGAGTTCGTTCAGAGTCTTGGTAGTATATGGCACGCTTACCCCCAAACTATTGGATAGTTCGGCGATAGTTTGCCCTCCATGTTCTATGAGCAAGTTCAAAAGTGCTGTCTTAGAGGCAGACCATTTAGTGTGAGGTATGATGCTTTTTGCCATACAGATATTTCATGTTTAAGTTTTTACGCTGCAAAGATAAATAAATAAATCCGTTTTTTTAATGTTTGCGAGTTAATTAATCTAAATTATTAGAATAAACTTTGTTTTTCCCCATTTTCGGGGGATGATTTAACAGTTTGAGTCTATGAATTTTAGCTTTTTAAAATATGAGTTGATAAAACAACTCAGAAGAGGTTCTTTTATATATATATAATAAGGTATAGAGAGTAAAACGTAAGAATAAATAAATAAACTAATTTAATTAACTCAAATAATGAAAATTAATTCATTTAAATTTGGTTGGTATTAAAATAAGTTGTATATTTGCATCCGAATAACAAAACTAACAATTGAAATGAAAAATAAAAAGTTTTATCCTTGGTTAGTTGTAGCGCTCCTCTGGGTGGTTGCTCTTCTCAACTATATGGATCGTCAGATGCTTTCCACCATGCAGGCCGCCATGAAAGTTGACATCGTGGAATTACAGCAAGCTGAAGCCTTTGGCGCTTTGATGGCAGTCTTCCTTTGGATTTATGGTATTGTGAGTCCATTTGCCGGTATCGTAGCTGATAGAATCAGTCGAAAGAAATTAGTAGTAGGCAGTCTCTTTGTCTGGTCTTTGGTGACCTACCTGATGGGATATGCCTCCAGTTTTGATCAGCTTTACATGTTGAGGGCGTTGATGGGTATCAGTGAAGCACTTTACATCCCTTCTGCCTTGTCTCTCATTGCCGACTGGCATGAAGGAAAGTCCAGATCTCTGGCCATCGGTGTTCACATGACTGGTTTGTATGTAGGTCAGGCTATCGGAGGATTTGGTGCTACCGTGGCAGCAGCCTTCTCCTGGCACACCACTTTCCACTGGTTTGGTATTCTCGGAATCGCTTATTCTGTCGTGTTGCTTCTGTTGTTGCACGATAAAGACAAGGATACTGCGAGTATGGCTGTGGCTCAGCAGGAAAAGCCTGCAAAGGGCGGATTGTTCCAAGGCTTATCTGTTGTGCTTTCTACTTGGGCATTCTGGGTGATTCTCTTCTATTTCGCAGTTCCTTCTCTTCCAGGTTGGGCTACCAAGAACTGGCTTCCAACATTGTTTGCAGAGAATCTGGGTGTACCTATGTCTGAGGCTGGTCCGATGTCAACCATCACCATTGCAGTTTCTTCTTTGATTGGTGTGCTCTTCGGTGGTGTGCTTTCTGATAAATGGGTTCATAGGAACATTCGTGGCCGCGTTTATACCAGTGCCATCGGTCTGGGAATGACGATTCCTGCTCTCTTCCTCCTGGGCTTTGGTCACAGTGTGGTAGCTGTAGTGGGAGCTGGATTGCTCTTCGGTATCGGTTACGGTATGTTTGATGCCAACAATATGCCAATCCTCTGCCAGATTATCTCGGCAAAATATAGAGCAACAGCCTATGGTATCATGAATATGGTGGGCGTATTTGCCGGAGCTATGGTTACCCAGATAATGGGTAAGTTCTCTGATGGCGGTAATCTGGGTTTGGCCTTTGCCGTATTGGGCGTGGTGGTTATCGCAGCGTTGACACTTCAGTTGGCTTGTTTGAAGCCAAAGACTGATAACTTAGAATAATAAATAGTAATAAAGAAAATTTAACTAACTTATATATATATAATTATGGAAAAGATCATTGGACTTATCGATGCACCGTTTACTCCTTTTTATGCTAACGGTGATGTGAACTTGGAACCTATCGAGGCTTATGCAAGATGCTTCAGAAGAACGGTCTGAAGGGTGTGTTTATCAATGGTTCATCAGGCGAGGGCTATATGTTGACCACCGAGGAGAGAATGCTCCTTGCTGAGAGATGGGTAGCCGTAGCTCCAAAGGACTTCAAGATTATCGTTCATGTAGGCAGCTGCTGCCTCCGTGAGAGCCGTCGCTTGGCTGAGCACGCGCAGAAGTTGGGTGTTTGGGGCATCGGTTCAATGGCTCCTCCATTCCCACATATCGGCCGCATCGAGGAACTGGTGAAGTATTGCGAGGAGATCGCTTCTGCTGCTCCCGAGCTTCCTTTCTACTACTATCATATTCCTGCATTCAATGGCGCTTATCTGCCAATGCTCGATCTGCTGAAGGCTGTAGATGGACGCATTCCTAACTTCGCTGGTATCAAATATACCTTCGAGAGCCTGTATGAGTACAACCAGTGCCGTCTCTACAAGAACGGTAAGTACGATATGCTCCATGGTCAGGATGAGACCATTCTCCCTAGCCTGGCTCAGGGCGGTGCCCAGGGTGGTATCGGCGGTACAACCAACTACAACGGTAAGGAGTTGGTAGGCATCATCGAGGCTTGGAAGAACGGCGATATCGAGACAGCCCGTGAGAAGCAGAACTTCGCTCAGGAGGTTATCAACGTAATCTGCCACTACCGTGGTAACATCGTTGGTGGTAAGCGTATCATGAAGTTGATGGGCTTCGATCTGGGTCCAAACCGTACTCCATTCCGCAATATGACCGATGAGGAGGAGCAGGCAATGAAGAAAGAGTTGGAAGCTATCAACTTCTTCGAGCGTTGCAATCAGTTTTAAGTAAAATCCACTAGAACCAGTAGGAATGAACATAAAAGAATATATTAAACAGTGGGCTGAATCTTATAAGACTGATCTGACAGAGAACATCATGCCATTCTGGATGGAGCATGGATGGGATAAGGTAAACGGTGGTGTTTACACTTGTCTTGATAGAGATGGAAGTCTGATCGATTCCACCAAGTCTGTGTGGTTTCAGGGTCGATTCGCCTTTATATGCGCCTATGCATATAATAATGTAGAGAAGAATCCGATGTGGCTGGAGGCTGCGAAGAGTACGCTCGACTTCATCGAGGAGCATTGCTTCGACGAGAATGGAAGAATGTACTTCTCTGTAACTGCAGAAGGCAAGCCATTGCGCATGCGTCGCTATGTATTCTCTGAGACATTCGCAGCCATTGCTATGTCAGAGTATGCTTTGGCTACCGGCGAGCAGAAATATGCAGAACGTGCCCTGCAGATTTTCAAGGACACCCAGCGCTTCCTCACCACTCCAGGCATTCTGGCTCCTAAGTTCGAGGAATCTGTGAAGTTGCAGAGCCATAGCATCATCATGATTCTCATCAACGTAGCTTCCTGCATCCGCAAGGTTATCAACGACCCTAAGCTCACCGAGCAGATTGATGAGTCAATCGCCAAGCTGAAGAAGTACTTCATCCACCCAGAGTTCAAGTGTCTCCTGGAGACCGTAGGAATGAACGGTGAGTTTGAGGATACCTGTATGGGACGCACCATCAACCCTGGTCATTGCATCGAAACCTCCTGGTTTATCATGGAAGAGGCTAAGCAGAGAGGTTGGGACAAGGAGATAACTGATATGGCGCTGCAGATCTTCGACTGGTCTTGGGACTGGGGATGGGACAAGCAGTATGGCGGCATCATCAACTTCAGAGACTGCAGGAATCTTCCTGTACAGGATTATTCACAGGATATGAAGTTCTGGTGGCCACAGACCGAAACCATCATCGCTTCTCTCTATGCTTACCTTGCAACAGGTGATGAAGAGTATATCTACAAGCACCAGCGCATCAGCGAGTGGACCTACGCCCATTTCCCAGATGCAGAGTTCGGCGAGTGGTATGGCTATCTGCACAGAGACGGAACCGTGGCACAGCCGGCCAAGGGCAATCTCTTCAAGGGTCCGTTCCACATTCCTAGAATGATGATCAAGGCATATACATTGTGCCAGGAAATCTTGAATAAAGATTAAAATCAATCTTGGATAAAGATTAAAATCAATCTTGAACAAAAATTAATGATTCAATGAGAAAAGAATTAGACTTGTCTATTTCGAATTTGAGTACAGTGAGGGACAAATGCTATGAGATGGCGATGTTACCTTGGGGTGCAACGGAACCTCATAATCTGCATTTGCCCTATCTCACCGACTGCATTCTTTCGCAAAGCATTGCCGTGGAGGCAGCCATGAAGCTCTACGCCGAGAAAGGCGTAAGATGCATGGTACTTCCTCCGGTGGCGATGGGCGCACAGAACCCAGGTCAGCGAGATGTAAACTTCTGTATTCACTACCGATACGAGACGCAGAAGGCTATCTTGAAAGATATAGTTGAGGCATTACAGCATCAGGGCATCCGAAAGCTGCTGATAGTAAACGGCCATGGCGGCAACTGTTTCAAGAACATGATCCGCGACTTGGCTGTGGATGATCCGGATTTCATCATCGCTTCCAGCGAATGGTTCAAGATGTGTAATCCTAAGGAATATTTTGATAATCCTGGCGATCATGCCGACGAGGTAGAGACCTCTGTGATGATGCATTATCATCCTGAGTTGGTAGACTTGAAGGATGCAGGCGAAGGAGCCGCCAAGGGCTTCCGTATTCCGGCATTGAGCAGCGGAAAGATATGGATACCGCGCAACTGGTCGATGATTTCCACAGATACAGGAATCGGAAACCCAGACTTGGCTACGGCAGAAAAGGGCAAGAAGTTTGCCGAGGCAGTGGTCAGCGAGTATGTAGATTTCCTCAGTCAGTTCTCTTTAGTTAAATCAGCATCTGATTTGTATTAAATAAAGATTTTGAATCTATATAGTAATAAAGATTTTAAACCTATGAATAAAAAAATGATGTTATCAGCAAATGTCAGCAAGGCTTTGTTCCTGGCAGCGATGGGCTGCTCCCTTCTGATGCCAGCACAGATGATGGCAGCGCAGTTGGTGGGCGATGCTCCAGTCATGGCAGTTGAGGCTCAGGCTGTGAACGCTCAGGGAGGACTCACCGTCTTCTCTAACAAGGAAGCACAGTATCGCATTCCTGCCATCGTGGAGTGTAAGTCGGGAAAGTTGATTGCGTTTACCGATCATCGTTATCATAATAAGGATATTGGTGGCGGCCGTCATCTCGACATCGTGATGAAGACCAGCACGGACAAGGGCGCTACCTGGAGCTCTCCAGAGCAGATGGTGGCAAAGGGCGGAAACGGTATTGCTACCAGTTTCGACTGTGCCCATGGCGATGCAGCTGTCGTTGTAGATAAGAAGAGCGGCAGAATCCTCCTGATGTGTGCATCGGGTGGTATCGGCTACTGGGAGTCTAAGCGTGGTCATCTCCTGATGATGGGTAGATACTACAGCGACGACGAGGGTAAGACATGGTATGGTGAGGAAGTGACCAAGCAGATTTACGACCTTATGCCAGAAGTGGAATCTGCCTTCTTTACCAGTGGTAGAATCTGCCAGAGTAAGCAGATCAAGGTAGGCAAGTACTATCGCGTCTATACCGTGTTGTGTACCCGCAGCGGTAACCGCATCATCTATAGCGATGACTTCGGTCAGAACTGGAAGGTATTGGGCAAGAATGTAGCTGAGGCTGCTCCTCACGGAGATGAGGCTAAGGTTGAAGAGTTGCCAGACGGCAATGTGTTGCTCAGCAGTCGTGCGATGGGTGGACGCCACATCAACATCTATACTTATGAGGATAAGAAGACAGCCACAGGTTCTTGGGGCAAGGTAATAGCTTCTGATGCCAAGAATATGGGTGTTGCTGCTCACAAGAACTCTTGCAATGGCGAGGTTCTCATCGTAGATGCCAAGAAGAATGGCAAGAAGACTAAACTGTTGCTGCAGAGTGTTCCGGTAGGTCCTGGCCGTAACAACGTAGGTATCTACTACAAGGCATTGGAGACTCCGGCTGATTATGCAACTCCAGAGGCTATCGCCAAGAACTGGGAAGGCTGCTATCAGTTGAGCAACACAACATCGGCTTACTCAACCATGGTTCAGGGCAAGGATGGAAGCATCTACTTCCTTCTGGAGGAGAATGCATTCAGAAATCCTAAAACCCAGACGGATGATTATTACGACATTCGATTCTATAACCTGAGCATTGAGCAAATAACGAATAACAGATATAAATAATATTAACTAATTATCAACTTACAAACATGAACTCAGATTTGAAACAATTAGTCATGGCAGTATCTTTGGGATGCATGGGCGCTTCGCCAGCATTCGCAGGTACTAGTAGCTTGGCAGTGAGTGCCACGCAGCAGACCTCTACCTGTACAGGTGTGGTAGTTGATGACCTTGGAGAGACCGTGATCGGTGCTTCTGTACTCGTGAAGGGTACTTCCAATGGTACTGTTACCGACTTGGACGGTAAATTCTCTTTGAGCAACGTGAAGAAGGGCGACATCATCGTGATTTCCTACATCGGCTTCGATTCACAGGAAATCAAGTTCGAGGGTCAGCCTATCAGCGTAACCATGAGCGAAAATAAGCAGGTTCTTGCCGAGGTAGTGGTAACAGGTTATGGCGGTCAGCAGAAGCGTGCCACCTTGACCACTGCTATCTCTAAGATGGATAACAAGGTATTGGAGAAGGCTGCTGTCAGCAACGTGGGTAATGCGTTGCAGGGTACAGTGACTGGTCTCCGCGTAATCAGCGAGTCTGGTCAGCCAGGTGCAAGTCCTAACATCACCCTGCGTGGTGGTGCTTCTATCACGGGTGGCCATAATGGCGCCCTCATCGTTGTGGATGGTATCATCCGTGAGAGCTTGAGCGATATCAACCCTTCAGACATCGAGTCAATCCAGGTGTTGAAGGATGCCGCTTCTACCGCTATCTACGGTGCCCGTGCCAACGGTGGTGTAATTCTGGTTCAGACCAAGAATGGTCAGGCTGGTAAGACCACAGTTAACTACAAGGCTAAGCTCGGTATGAACTTCTCCCGTCAGGGTTACGATTTCCTCAATGCACATGATTACATCTACTACAACCGTTTGGGTTACAAGCGTTATACCAATAATGTTCCAACTGCAGGTGCTGTAGATAACCAGATGGGTTATGGTATCGGTAACAAGTTGTTCGATATCCGTTATCTCAATGATGATACCAAGCATCTCCAGAGTGAGGGCTGGCAGGTAATGGACGACCCATACTACGAGGGCAAGCAGATTCTCTATAAGGATTACAGCGGTCAGATGGAAGATGCAACCTTCCACGATGTAGCGCTTACCCAGGATCACTACCTGAGCCTCTCTGGCGGTAATGATAAGGGTACCTTCTCTGCAAGTCTCGGTTACTACAATGAGGATGGTGCTGTCAAGGGTACAGGCTACAGGCGCTTCAATGGTGCTTTCAACGGTTCTTATTGGGTACTTCCTTTCCTGAATGTAAAGGCAGGTACTACCTACAGCTGGGCTAAGCAGCCTTCTCTGTGGATCGGTGCATACGAGTTCTTCTATCGTTCCCGTTCACAGCGTCCTACCTGGAATCCATATCTGGAGGATGGCACTCCTGCTTCTGGTTGGGGTACAGGTGACGGTAACCCAGAGTACTACCGTTCTCGCCTCACAAGCACAGACGGTACACGCAAGCAGACCTACAACCTGGGCTTCGATTTGAACATCATCCCTAAGAAGTTGGTATTCACAGCAAACTCTTCTCTGTATCACTACGATTACCAGTACGAGAGCTTTAACAAGTCATACCAGCAGCAGAACCAGGGTTCTCCTAACCAGACCCGTGGTGCTAAGGCCGAGATCACACGCTTCACTCAGATTCAGTTGAGCGGTACCTTGAACTATCACGATACCTTCTTCGAGAATCACAATGTGGATGCCATGATTGGTGGTGAGTACTTCGACTATCAGTACTTTAAGTTTAATGCAAGTACAGAGAACTCTCCATTCGATACCATCCATACCCTGAACGTAGGTGCTAACCGCACGGCTACAAGCAGCAGCAAGACCGGTTACCGTATCGAGTCTCTCTTCGGTCGTGTGAACTACGACTTCAAGCAGAAGTATCTCTTCTCTTTCACCTATCGTTACGACGGTATCTCTAAGTTGAAGGACAACCGCTGGGGTTTCTTCCCAGGTGTATCTGCAGGTTGGAACATCATGGAGGAGGATTTCTGGAAGAACTCTAAGATTTCCAGCGTCATCAGCAACTTGAAGCCACGTGTAAGTTATGGTATCAACGGTAACGTAAACGGTATCGGTAACTTCGATATCTATGGTCTTTACGAGAAGTATGGCAACTATGGCGGTCAGACTGGTTACTATAACTCAACCCTTACCAACACAGCGTTGAAGTGGGAGCAGAGTAAGTCGTTCGAGGCAGGTCTCGATATCGGTTTCTTCAACAACCGTCTGGGCTTCATCCTCGACTACTATAACCGTACAACCAATAACTTGCTCACCGATATCAGTTTGCCAGGTTACACCGGTTTCTCTAGCATGAAGACCAACCTGGGTAAGCTCCGCAACTCTGGTTTCGAGATGGAGGTACGTGCCAACATCATCAACAGCAAGGACTTCAAGTGGGATGTTACAGCCAACCTCACTTCTGTAGCCAACAAGGTATTGCAGTTGCCAAGCAGCGACAAGCCAAACAACCAGATTGGTGGTTACGAGGTAGCAGCAGGCAAGGTAGATGCCAACGGCAAGACCCCAACCAAGTGGATTGGTGGATACCGTGAAGGTGGCAAGTTGGGCGACCTGGTAGGTTACCAGCAGCAGCATATCTTCAGAGATTGGGACGATGTAAAGGCAAATGCCAACGAGCGTGTTGACGACATCGCACATCTTTATGGTCCAGGTTTGGCTGATCAGATCAACCCAGCAACCGGTAAGACTTATAAGGAGTCTAATGGCTGGAAGCCTATCGAGCCAGGAGATGTATGCTGGGAAGACGTGAATGGCGATGGCCATATCAGTCAGCTCGACCGCGTGGTAGTAGGTAATATCTTCCCTAATGTGACTGGTGGTTTCACCACAACATTCGGTTACAAGAACGTATCTCTCTACGCACGTTTCGACTACTCTTTGGGTCACACCATCTACAACGACCTCAAGGCTCGTTCTTTGGGACAGTATCAGGGTTCGTTCAACCTCATCGACAAGGTGAAGGATACATGGTCTGAGACCAACCGCGATGCAGACCTTCCAGTCTTCACATACGCTGACCAGTTGAACAAGATGAATATCACCCGCGAGAACAACGGTTACACAGAAGTCAACGGTAACAGCTCCCGTTTCTACGAGAAGGGCGACTACCTGGCACTGCGCGAGATTACTCTCAACTGGAACTTGCCAAAGACATGGATCAGCAGAGTAGGCATGCAGAATGCTTCCCTCTATGTAACAGGTCAGAACCTGTTCTACATCACTGGTTATGATGGAGCTTCTCCAGAGCCAGCAGCGTATAATGGTTATGGTGCAGGTATTGACAACGGTCGTTACCCAACACCACGCACATTACTCTTCGGTTTATCTGTAACATTCTAAAATTTGACTAAAATGAAAAAGTTTTTGAAATATTTTGCAGCAGGCTGCATGGTCTTCTCAATGACTAGCTGTCTTGATGTAGAACCACAAAGTGAGATTACTGATGCTGGCTACTGGAAGGAAGAAGGCCAGTTCAGTTCAGCCAACACCGGTCTCCAGGCGATGTTCCGCGACCAATCTTTCAACCTTTACCTTTGGGGTGAGATGCGTACCAACCTCTATGGTGGCAACCCATTCTCGGGTGAGGCAACTCGTGGATACGAGTTCATGTGGAACAATCTCTTGAGCCAGTCAAGTCCTGCCATCAGCAACTATGGCGGCTGCTATTCAATCATCAATCAGCTTAACCTGATGATTGCCAAGACTGAGAATACCGACCTCATCAAGGAGGCTGCCAAGAACAACTATCTGGGTTCTGCATACGGTATGCGTGCCTTCATATACTTCCAGCTGTTGAGAACCTATGGTGACGTCATCGTAGTAACTGACTATACCAAGGGTAGCGACATCAGCATCGGTAACATGGGCAAGGCTGCTTCTCCTGCTACTGAGGTAATGGCTCAGATCAAGAAGGATATCGAGGCTTCTGAGAAGGCTTACGGCGACAACTACAAGTTTGCCAGTGGCAGAAACTACTGGTCTCTGGCTGCTACCAAGATGCTCAAGGGTGAGGCTTATCTCTGGAGCGGTAAGCAGATGGGCGGCGGAAACGCTGATTATCAGACAGCCAAGGCTGCTTATGAGGATGTGAAGAAGGCTGATGTAGCTTTGCAGAACGACTTTACCCAGGTATTTGCCTTTGCCAACAAGAAGAACAAGGAGATTATCTACGCTGTTATAACGGCAAGGATGAAAAGACTTTGTGGAATGATAGATTCCGCTTGACTTTGGTGATGGGTTCTATGTTCTTCAAGAACTACTACGAGGCTGATGGTACAACTCTGGCTGAGTCTGCATGGGTAATATGGACGGTGTAATGTCTGTATCTCTCAACAAGGACATGTGGAAGGAACTCTATCGTGATGGCGATACCCGTAAGCTGGTAGCTTGAAGGATATCTATGCCAAGAACGAGGATGGGTCTCTCAAGTATGTTGGCAACATCCAGTATAAGTTCCAGGGAACCCTGCCACAGGGTTACAACCTGCGCCAGTGGCTCGATGATTATCCTATCTATCGTTACGCAGACTGTCTCTTGGGCTTGGCTGAGGCTAAGGCTTTGCTGGGCGAGGATCCTGCTGCCGAGATCAACGAGGTAAGAAAGCGTGCTTACGGCGAGGAGTACTTCAATGCTCACCAGGCTGAGGTGGCTTATCCTAATGATACAGACGCTTCATTCTATGCCAACAACTCTTTCGTAGGCAGCGATGCCAATGTCATCGAGGCTGTATTGAAGGAAAGATGCCGCGAGTTCCTCTTCGAGGGTAAGCGCTGGCACGACCTCCGACTGATGGGTGCTGAGTATGTTACCAAATATACTTCTGCTCATGCCGACAGACTGTTGTGGCCTATCGATGAGAACACCCTCGGCTTGAACGGTCTGTTGCACCAGACTCCTGGTTACGACAAATAAGGAGCCTATTGTGGAAATTGATTTCGCCGATGAAGCAAATCGTTTTTGTTTGATTATAAAAGAGAAGAGAGGGAATTCTGTTCCCTCTCTTCTTCATAAACTCTCTTTCTAAATCAACTTTGTGAATAACAATAATTCATCAGAATCAACCTAAATAAAAAATATGAATCGACTCTTACTTTTTGTGTTTTCTATATTTTTGTGCATGGCTGGCATCTCTGCCAATCATCCATCTTCATTGTTGCCTCTGCCTCAGAAGTATCAGTTCAACGGCAAGAAATCCAGCGGCGAGTTGACGGTGGAGGAAAAATATGTGAGCCAGATTGAAGGAGCCAAGTTCCAGGAAGAGGCTTATCATCTATCGATTACCAGGAAAGGCATCCTTCTGGAAGCTACCACCCGAGTATGTATTGGGGACGACAGACGCTGGAACAACTAAAATACACTAAAAATAAAAAGACTTGGGTGCCACAGTGTGACATCACCGACTGGCCTGCCTTCCGCATCCGCGGCTTCATGCACGATGTGGGCAGAAGCTATATTCCTGTAGAGGAGCTGAAGCGTGAAATCAGTCTCCTCAGCAGATATAAGATCAATGTCTTCCACTGGCATCTCACCGAAAACCAGGCTTGGCGACTGGAATGCAGGAAATATCCGCAGCTCAATGCGCCTGAAAACATGGAGCGTGAGAAGGGTAAGTTCTATACCCTGGATGAGGCTCGTCAGCTGGTGGAATTCTGCAAGCAGCACCAGGTGCTCCTGATTCCGGAAATCGATATGCCAGGACACAGTGCTGCCTTTGAGCGTACCTTCAAGACCGATATGCAGAGTGAGCAGGGCACGCAGATTCTGAAAGATATCATCGATGAGGTATGTGCTACTTTTGATGTACCTTATCTCCATATAGGAACCGACGAGGTTCAGTTCACCAATCCGGATTTCGTTCCGATGATGGTGAAATACATTCGCGACAAGGGCAAGAAGGTCATCTCCTATAACCCTGGCTGGAACTACAAGCCGGGTGAAATCGACATGACGCAGCTCTGGAGCTATCGTGGAAAGGCACAGAAGGGCATCCCTGCCATCGACTGCCGCTACCACTACGCCAACCATTTCGATACCTACGCCGACCTGGTGGCGATGTTCAACAGCCGCATCTATAACCAGTCTGAGGGCAGCGACGACCTGGCTGGCTGCATCGTAGCCTTCTGGAACGATCGCTTCATAGACAATACTCCTCAGTTGCTGGCAGAAAACAACTTCTATCCTTATATGCTCACCCTGGCAGAACGTGCCTGGCGTGGAGGCGGCAACTGCTATTTTGATGGCAAGGGCACCCTGCTGTGGGAGGATGAGCCTGAGCAGTTGGCTGCATTCAGGGAGTTTGAAGACCGCCTGCTGTGGCAGAAGAAGACCTGGCTGAAGGAAGTTCCGTTCCCATACGTATGCCAGACCCAGAGCGAGTGGCAGATTACCGATGCCTTTCCTAACGGAGGCGACTTGACCAAGGTGTTCCCTCCAGAGGAGAAAGAAGATTCCGTTTATCAGTATGAGGGCAAGACTTACAAGACCCGCAAGATCATCGGCAACGGCATCTATCTGCGCCATGTATGGGGCACGCTGGTTCCTGGATTCTACGCCAATCCACAGGAGAACCACACCGCTTATGCTACCCGATGGATCTACTCTCCTAAGGAAAGAAAGACCCAGTTGATGCTGGAGTTCCAGAACTACAGCCGTTCGGAAAGCGACCTGGCTCCTCATCAGGGCACCTGGGATTACAAGTGCAGCCGAGCATGGCTCAATGGTCAGGAAATCATGCCTCCTGTATGGGAGAACACGAATACCGAGCGTTCTAATGAGATTACGTTGAAGAATGAGAACTACATGTCTCGTCCTGCGATAGATATTACCCTCAAGAAGGGTTGGAACAAGTTGATGCTGAAACTTCCTGTCGGCAAGTTCTCTTCCAAGGAGACCCGACTTGTGAAATGGATGTTCACGGCAGCGCTGGTTGATGAATAAAAGTATTATAAGATAGGTTTATATATATGTTGTATGGTAAGTTAAAGTTTCCTAGTAGAGTGTTGGCAGCAGTTTTGCTGTCGGCACTCTCGATGGGGCTCCAGACAGTAAATGCAGCCCCAAAGAAGAAAGCCCCAGTAGTAAAGGTGGCTTGTGTTGGTAACAGTATTACCTATGGTACAGGTATCCAGGATAGAGAACATTTCTCTTATCCTGTACAACTTCAGAAGATGTTGGGAGACAAGTACCTGGTAGGTAACTTCGGTAAGCCGGGTGCTACCCTGTTGAAGCATGGACACCGTCCGTACATGCAGCAGGAAGAGTACAGACAGGCAATGGCGTTCAAGGGCGATATTGCTGTCATCCATTTGGGAATCAACGATACGGACCCAAGAAACTGGCCTAACTATCGTGATGAGTTCGTGAAAGATTATCTTTCCCTGATGGACTCTCTGCGTTCTGTGAATCCGAAGGTACGTTTTATTCTGGCTCGAATGACTCCGATTGCCCACCGCCATCCCCGTTTTATCTCGGGCACCAAGCAGTGGCATGATGAGATACAGGAGGCTATCCAGGTGGTAGCAAAGGTGAGCGGAGCGGAAGTAATCGATTTCCATGCTCCTCTCTATCCTTATCCTAATCTGTTGCCGGATGCCATCCATCCGAATGCGGAAGGTGCCGGAATCCTGGCGAAAACCGTTTATGGCGGTATTACCGGAAATTATGGCGGACTGCAACTCTCCGACCTCTATACGGATGATATGGTATTGCAGCGCAATGTGCCGCTCGATATCCATGGCATCGCCAATACGGGAGAGAAGGTGATGGTAAGTATTGCCGGACAGAAAGCTACTGCCATTGCCAATAACCGTGGTGAGTGGAGTGTTACCCTGCAACCTCTGCAGGTAGGCACTGATTATACGCTGACCATTCAGGCTGGCAAGCAGAAGAAAGAGTTCCGCCATGTGGCTGTAGGTGAGGTCTGGTTGTGTTCGGGACAGTCGAATATGGCATTCCGATTGAATCAGGCTGCTACCGGCAAGAAAGACATCGCTCAGGCTGATGACCCTGATTTCCGTCTTTTCGATATGAAGGGAAGATGGGAGACTTATGATGTGGCATGGCCGGCATCCTGTCTGGATTCCCTGAATCATCTGCAGTATTTCAAGCCTACTACCTGGAAGAAGGTTTCTCCGGAAACCGCAGCCCAGTTCTCTGCCGTAGCCTATTATTATGGTAAGATGTTGCGGGATAGTCTGAAGGTGCCTGTGGGATTGATCTGCAATGCCATCGGCGGTGCTCCTACGGAAGCCTGGGTAGATAGAAATACCTTGGAAACCCAGTTCCCGGCTATCTTGAGAGACTGGTTGCACAATGACTTTATCCAGGATTGGGTAAGAGGCAGGGCTGCCAAGAATCTCACCCACGATGCTACACATCTCGGTCGTCATCCATACGAACCATGCTATCTCTACGAGAGCGGTATCCTGCCTTTGCAGCAGTATCCTATCAAGGGAGTGATCTGGTATCAGGGTGAATCGAATGCCCACAATATGGATGCTCACGAACAGCTCTTCCGCCTTCTGGTGGATAGTTGGAGAAGCAATTGGAAGAATCCTCAGATGCCTTTCTATTTCGTGCAGTTGTCCAGCCTGAACCGTCCTTCCTGGACCTGGTTCCGTGACAGTCAGCTCCGATTGATGAAATCCATCCCGAATACCGGAATGGCGGTGTCTTCCGATCAGGGAGATTCGCTCGATGTGCATCCTGTGAACAAGCAACCGGTAGGTGAGCGTCTGGGTCGCTGGGCTTTGAACCAGACCTACGGTCATGGCGTAACCCCATCGGGTCCTATATATAATAAGGTGGTAAGAGAGGGTGAATCGCTGGTGGTATCATTTACCTATGGCGATGGTCTCCGTACTTCCGACGGCAAGGCTCCATCCTGTTTCGAGATGGCAGAGGAAGATGGTATCTTCTATCCTGCACAGGTGAAGATTGAGGGAAACAAGGTTCGACTCACTTCACCAGAACTCAAGAAGCCGAGATTTGTAAGATATGCATGGCAACCTTTCACACGTGCCAATCTGGTAAACCAGGACGGTTTGCCGGCGTCTACATTCCGGGGAGAAATCAAAACGGCCATCAAATCCCTGTCTGGCTTCCCTTCTGGTGAGGCTGGCTATGAGCTCGGTGTCTCTGCTTGTTATTCCGGATTCATCGGCGACTACCTGATAGTGGCTGGTGGCTGCAATTTCCCTGAACCTGGAAAGAAGAAGTACTATTCGGGCATCTATGCTGCGAAAGTGACAGGCAACGGGGAATCCTTACATTGGAAGATGATAGGTAATTTGCCTGAACCTGCTGCTTATGGTGGTGTGGTAGCCACTGGTGATAGCCTGGTTTTGGTTGGTGGATGCAATACCGAACATAGTCTGAAAACTGTCTTGAGTATCCATTTGGACAAGAAGAGTGGTAAACCGATATTGAAATCCTTGTCAGCCCTGCCTTGTACGGTAGATAACATGGGTGTCTGTCTGATGGACAATCGCCTGTTTGTTGTGGGGGGCAATCAGGATGGTCATCCTTCCTCTTCCGTTCTCACCTGTGAACTCGGAAAGAATCTGGAATGGAAAAAGGAAACGGAAATGATTGGCGAACCGAGAGTTCAACCGGTCTGCGCTGCCTATGATGGCAAGCTCTATGTCTGGGGTGGCTTCTATCAGAATGGCAAGTCAAGTGTCGTTGCCACATCGGGATTGCGTTATCTTCTCCAGGGCAAATGCTGGAATCCGCTTCCGGCACCCCGTAATGGCGAAGGTAAGGAACTCACCTTGACGGGCGCTACTGCCATGCTGGCTGTGAGTCCCGACGGTGAAGCCCAGATCATTTGCGCCGGAGGCGTGAACCGTGATATCTTCTGGGATGCCATCAGCGGAACCTATTCCAAGGTGGCACAAGCTGATTATTTGAAGAAGGACATTTCGTGGTATCAGTTCAACGGTTGTCCTTTGACATATAAACTGAAAACTGAACGCTGGGAAATTCTTTCCCACCAAACCTCTCTGTTGGCTAGAGCGGGAGCCCAAGTGGCAATGCGAAAACATACATTATATTATATTGGCGGTGAATTGAAGCCTGGTCTTCGTTCACCCGGTATAGTTCAGTTAGATTTACGTTAATTAATGATTCTACCAGTGTGGTATGATAGTCTGGTGAGGCTTCATCCACACTGGTTTTTCTATTTTATGAAGGTCTGTTGCAAAATGAAAGCTAAAACACTTGTTTTCCTTTTATTTTGTATTGTGTTTCTTGAAAAAGGCTATTAAATAGAAAGCAAACTGAAATAATAAAAGCAAAAAGTAAGTAGATAACTATTTGATTAATCAAATTGTCGTATCTTTGCACTCGAAAACGAACAATATGTAATTTAAATAATAGGAGAGATTAACATGAAAAAGATCGAAGCAATTATCCGCAAGACGAAATTTGAGGATGTAAAGGAAGCTTTGCTTGCCGCCGACATTGAGTGGTTCTCTTACTACGATGTAAGAGGAGAGGGCAAGATGCGACAGGCTCGTATCTATCGTGGTGTCATGTATGATACCAGCAGTATTGAGCGAGTGTTGTTGAATGTTGTCGTGCGCGACAAGAACGTAGAGAAAACTATTCATGCCATCCAGGAGGCAGCCCGTACCGGCGAGATTGGTGATGGTCGAATCTTTGTAATTCCTGTAGAGGATACCGTAAGAATCCGTACAGGTGAAAGAGGCGACATCGCTCTTTATAATGCGGAGCAGGAAAAATAAGATGTGGAAGGGAGGAGAGAGATTAGTTTTCAGATTGTATCAACACTTTAAAGATTTTGTGTTATGAGTGTACAGGATTTAGGAATTTCAGTAGATACCGTATGGATGCTCTTGGCAGCCATGTTGGTCTTTTTCATGCAGCCGGGATTCGCCCTCTGCGAGGCGGGCTTTACCCGTAGTAAAAACACCGCGAACATCTTGTTTAAGAACTTCGTTGACTTCATGATCGGTTCGGTTCTTTTCTGGTTCGTAGGTTTTGGATTTATGTTTGGTAGCGATGGCGCCGGATTCATCGGTATGCCTAACTTCGGCGATCTTTCTTTCTACAAGAATGCAGCTGGTCTTCCTACAGAAGGCTTCCTGATGTTCGAGACCGTATTCTGCGCTACCAGTGCTACCATCGTTTCAGGTGCCATGGCAGAACGTACCAAGTTCTCTATGTATTGCATCTATTCATTCTTCATCTCATTGATTATCTATCCTGTAGAAGGTCACTGGACATGGGGTGGCGGTTGGCTTTGCAATGCTGATGCCGGTTCATTTATGATGGACACCTTTGGTGCTGCCTTCCATGATTTTGCAGGTTCTGCCATTGTACATAGTGTTGGTGGTGTCCTCGCCTTTGTAGGTGCTATCTGCTTAGGCCCTCGTTTGGGTAAGTACCGCAACGGCAAGAGTATGGCTATCCCTGGTCACAACCTGATGGCTGCTGCCCTCGGTGTATTCATCCTCTGGTTCGGATGGTTCGGATTCAACCCTGGTTCTCAGCTCGCTGCTTCTGGTGAGGTTAACCGTGTTGCTATCAGCCACGTATTCCTGACCACCAACCTGGCTGCTGTCTGTGGTGGTTTGGGTACTATGTTTACATCTTGGATCAAGTATGGTAAACCATCATTCTCATTGACATTGAATGGTATCTTGGCAGGTTTGGTAGCTATCACAGCCGGTTGCGACTTGGTTAGTCCATTGGGTTCAGCCATCATTGGTCTTCTGGCAGGTATCATCCTGGTATTCTCTATCGAGTTCATCGATACCAAGCTTCATATTGATGACCCTGTAGGTGCTAGCTCTGTACATGGTGTATGTGGTATCTTCGGTACCTTGATGACAGGTCTCTTCGCCCTTGATGGCGGCGCTTTCTATGGTGGTGGCTTCGGTTTCTTTGGTGCACAGGTCTTCGGTATCATCGTTATCGACCTTTGGGCAGCTGCAGCAGGTATCATCCTCTTCTGGGGTATCAAGAAGATCTGTGGTCTCCGTGTTGACAAGCGAATCGAGGAGGAAGGTCTCGATATCTACGAGCATGGTGAGAGCTGCTACAACTAAGGTACTTTCATATATTGACGAGAGAGATTATTGATAAAAGTTTTGGTGCGCAGAATTATTATTTGTAATTTTGTACCCAAAACTTTTAAAAACAGGAACGGAGCTGGTGGATGGATTCGCCGCCTACAACAGAAAAGAGGTGGATGAGTTCTGCAGTTCCTTATTATTAACGGAAAAACAAGAGAGATTATGAAGAAGATTTTAGATATGAAGAAGATGGGTGCGTTGGCACTCGGTTTGATGGCTTTTGCTCCTGCTGCCATGGCACAGGACGAGGTAGAAACTTCTATCGGTGCTGATATCGTAAGCCAGTACTACTGGCGTGGTCAGGATTTGGGAGCCGTTTCCCTGCAGCCTACCTTGGGTATCGGATATAGAGGTCTGTCTCTTACTGCTTGGGGAAGTGTAGGTCTTTCTCAGCCGGAAGATACCAAGGAGTTTGATCTTACCTTGGCATACGAGACTGGTGGTTTCCATATCGGTGTTACCGATTACTGGTTCAACTCTCCTAACGAGAAGTATTTTGCTTACAAGGCTCACGAAACTTCTCATGTTTTCGAGGCAAATGTAGGTTATGACTTTGGTCCGCTTGCCTTGAACTGGTACACCAACTTCGCCGGCAACGATGGGGTCAACAAGGATGGCGACCGTGCTTATTCATCTTATCTCGAGGCTACCGCTCCATTCAAGTTGGGTGGGTGTGATTGGGAGGCAAGCATCGGTGCTGTGCCATTTGCCACCACCTTCTATGGTGATGCCAACGGTTTTGCCGTTACCCACGTAGGTGTCAAGGCTACCAAGGATATCAAGATTACCGATTCCTTCTCTGTTCCTGTCTTTGCTCAGGTAGCAGCTAACCCTAGCACAGAGAAAGCTTATCTGGTAGTTGGTTTCACCCTGCAGCCATAAAGTGAGGTCATTTTTTCAGTTAGCATAAATATAAGGGAGTGTGTCATAAACTTATGGCACACTTCTTTTTTCCTCCATTTTACAATGCCATACTGCAAGAACTGTGAAGAAACTGAAAATAAAGCCTCAGAAAGACAAAGATAAGAGAATATTTTGTATCTTTGCATAAAATATATATGGAGGAAAAGAATATGGCAAACATCAAACGAAGAAGACTGCCGGTAGGCGTACAGTCTTTCAAGAAAATCAGGGAAGAGGGATACGTCTATGTTGATAAGACAGATATCGTCTGGGAGTTGGCAAACTATGGTGACCAGTATAACTATCTGAGCCGCCCTCGCCGATTCGGCAAGTCTGTGCTCGTAGATACTCTGGAAGCTTATTTCCGCGGCAGAAAGGAACTCTTTGAAGGTCTCAAGATCATGGATATGGAAGATGACTGGAAGCAATATCCAGTCATCCGACTCGACATGAGCCGTGGAGGAGCCAGCGCTGAAGGAATCCGCTCGTATCTCAATCTGTGCTTTAAGTCGTATGAACAAAAGTATGCCATAACGCCTGATCCTACCGCGCAACTTGCCGATCGCTTTGATGCCATCATTACCACAGCTTATCGGCAGACTGGCATGCAGGTTGTAGTACTCATCGATGAATACGACTCTCCGCTGCAGCATTCCTGGAAAACTCCTGAGCACGAAGAATGTACCAATGTGTATCGAAACGTGTTCGCCATTTTGAAGGCTGACGATGAGTACGAGCGCTTCGTCTTTATCACCGGCATCACCAAGTTTACGCAGATTTCCCTGTTCTCTGCACTCAACAATCTGACCAATATCAGTTTCCTGCCACAGTATGCCCCTCTTTGCGGTATCACGGATGAGGAAATCAGCGAGAATTTCATGCCAGAGTTGGAGAAAATGGCGGAAGTGAATGGTTGGACTCTGCAGCAGACCCATGACAAACTGAAGGAGTATTATGATGGGTATCACTTCAGCCGTAATAATATGGTAGATATTTATAATCCTTTCAGTCTCATCAATGCGTTGAATTCGAAGAATTTGGCTAATTTCTGGGCTGCATCCGGAGCTACTTCCCGGCTTCCTAGGTTTATCACCAATGCAGAGTTGAGTTTGGGTGATTTTGAGAATTGCCGTGTTCTGCGCAACATCCTGGAGACTTCGGATGTAACGGGTGGTGGACCAGCCCTGTTCCTTTATCAGTCGGGCTATCTCACCATCAAGGATAGTGATGAGTTCGGCTATGTTTTGGGATTCCCTAATGAAGAGGTGAAGCAGGCGCTCTACGAAACCGTGCTCCCAGCTTTGACTATGCGAGAGATGGGAGACATCCAGTCGTTGCAGGCCAATCTGTATATGCAGTTGGGCACCGGGCAGTTGCCGGATGCGATGAAGTCATTGAAGGCATTGGTTGCCGATGTGCCTTATAGCAACAAGAAGATGGCTTCCATGGATATGGAGGAGCGCTATCGTCTGGTCATCAGTACGATTTTCAATGCCATCGGTTTGAAGGTTGAAGTAGAGCACATGCTTTCCACGGGCAGGATAGATATTGTGGCAACTACTTCTCGCTATATCTATGTGATAGAACTGAAATTGAGAAACAATGGTGGCAAGGAAGCTGCCGTTCGCCAGATTATCGATTGTCGCTATATGGAGCCTTTCAAGGCTGACAGGCGAGAGGTGATAGGACTCGGAATCGAACTTGACGAAGATGGCAAGGGATTGATCGATTGGAAAGTGACAGAAGAAGAATAGAAGTGGCATATTTGACGCCAGTTAGCATAAATATAAATGCGATAGTTCTGAAACATCAGAAACTATCGGCATTTTCTATATGTATATATTATAATAAGGTGTATTATAAGTTGTTCAGCAAGTCTGCCTTGCCATCATTAATCAACTTGATCACCAACTCTCCGAAGAGGGTGTTCTGCCATGCGAACCAAGGACGGGTATATTTAGAAGCATCATCCTTGTGGAAAGACTCATGGATGAATCCCATACCGGCATCAGTATTCAGCAGCATCTTCATGCAGAAACGAATCTCATCATCGCTCTGTGCGGTAAAGCACTTCATCATGATAGACATAGGCCAAGGCATGTCATAACCGATGTGTGGACCACCGATACCCTCGCCAGCTTTGCCACGGAAGAAGCAAGGATTGTCCTCACTCCAAACGAAACGGCGGGTGTTCTGGTAGATAGGGTCGTTCATAGGAACATCACCCATATATCCCATACCCAGGAGGGAAGGAACGTTGGAATCGTCCATCAGGAGCTGGTTGCCGAAACCATCTACCTCGTAAGCATAGATCTTGCCATACTTAGGATGGTTGTAGATAGCATACTTCTGCAGAGCAGTATGTACCTCATCGGCAAGACTGCTGCAATCCTGCGCAATCTTCAGGGCAGCATCTTTCTTTGCTGCATCCTTCTCTGCCACGTGCTTCAAGATTTCTGCTGCCTTGTTCATGGAAGAAACTGCCATGAAGTTGGATGGAATCAGGAATGGAAGAATCGTGGCATCATCAGAAGGACGGAACATGGAAGCAATCAGTCCTACTGGTTTTACCGGAGCGCCGAAGCCGTCCCAGCCGATGGTATCGAAAGCACGGTCAGAAACACGGGTAAAGTGATAAGCCTTGGCTGTCACCTTGCGCTGCTGCTCGTGGAAGGTCTTCAGGATATTCTCGATAGCCTTCATCCATACCTCGCCGAAAATAGAGTCATCGCCTGTCACCTTCCAGTATTCGTAGGCCAGGCGGATAGGGTAGCAGAAGGAGTCGATCTCATATTTGCGCTCGAATACATCCGGCTGCATCTTGGTGCGGTCTTTCTGCCATCCGGCACCGGTAGGGCCGTCATTGAAGGCATTGGCGTAGCGGTCGATGTTGATGCACTTCAACTGGCGGAGAATCACACCCTTCAGCATCTTCTTCAATTTTTCGTCCTTGTTGGCGAGGGCTACGTAAGGCCATACCTGGGCACCTGAGTCGCGGAGCCACATGGCTGGAATATCACCGGTATATACGAATGTATCATCATCACCATTTTCGAGCACACGGTAGTGAACGGTACTCTCCAGGGTGTTAGGATAGCAGTTGGCAAACATCCAAGCCAACTTTGGATTCTTCTTCAGGAGTTTCTGTACTTCCTTGATCTTCTTCTCTACAGCTGTAGAAGTGAAGAGGCGGTCCTCTACAGGAGGACGCTTTGACTCATATTTGCCGTTGACAGGGGTTACCACCTTGGTATAGCGTGCATGCACATCTACCTTGGCATTCTCCTGAGCCATAGCGCTCATAGAGGCAAGAAGAGCCATTGTTAAAATAGTCTTTCTCATTATTTATATGTTTTGTTAGTTAGTGCTTGATTCTTATGGACGGTCTGCTGGACGGGTTCCCCACTTCGATGGCTGGTTGCCCATCTGCAGTTCGAGGGTGCCGCCCTTCATGATGTCGTTATACATGATGTAAGACTTGCTGTATGGCTTGCCGTTCAACTTCACAGACTGTACGTACATGTTTTCCTTGCTGTTGTTCTTGCAGACGATGCTGAAGGTCTTGCCCTTGCCCACGTTCAGTTCAGCCTTGTCGAAGATTGGGCTACCGATGATGTACTTGCCGCCAGCTGGCTCTACCTGATAGAGACCTACGGAAGAAAGCACATACCATGCAGACATCTGACCTACGTCTTCGTTGCCGCTCAAACCGTCGAAGTCATCCTTGTACATCTCGTCCAGGGTCTGTCTGAGCAGACGAGCACCCTTCCAAGGCTGACCTGCATAGTTGTACATATAGAGCACGTGATGACTTGGTTCGTTGCCATGTGCATACTGACCGATCAGACCAGAGATGTCTGGAGATGCATTGTCGCCCATCTCACCGGTAACGATGAAGAGAGAGTCGAGCTTGGTCACGAATTTCTTTTCATTGCCGAAGAGCTTCACGAGTCCGTGAACATCATGTGGAACCAGCCAGGTATATTGCCATGCATTTCCCTCGGTATAGTCATCTTCACGATGCTCTGCTGCGAATGGGTTGAAAGGAACACGGAACTTGCCGTCAGAACCCAGACCGCGCATAAAGCCGGTCTCCTTGTCGAAGTACTTGCTGTAAGCCTTTGATCTGTTCTCGAAGTACTTGGCATCTTCCTTCTTGCCCAGCATGCGAGCTACCTTAGCCACGCAGGCATCAGCCAGCGCATATTCCAATCCCTTGGCTACGGTTTCCTTGGTAGGCTCCTTGTCGTATGGCAGATAACCGTACTTCTTGAGCAGTCCCATACCACGTTCATCGAGCATAGCCGACTGCTTCAAGGCTTCGTAGGCTCCTTCCTTATCCTTTACATAGCCCTTCAGTACCATATCGGCAAGAACTGGAATGCCAGGGTTACCCACCATACAGTTGGTTTCGTTACCCATCAGATGCCATACTGGCAACTTGCCCTGCTGGCGATAGATATTGATGAAGGTGCTTGCCATATCTGGCAACATGTCGGTATGGATCATGGTCATCAATGGATGAGCAGCACGATAGGTATCCCAGAGTGATAAGGTGGTATAATTGGTGAAGTTGCCGTCATAGACCTTGCCGTCGGCACCGCGATACTGACCGTTGACGTCTGAGAAGACAGATGGAGCGGTCATGGTATGATACATGGCTGTGTAGAAGATGCGGCGGGAGGTAGAATCGCTGGTCTCGATGTTCACCTTTGCCAATTCCTTGTTCCAGGCAGCATCTGCATCTGCTACTACCTGACGGAAATCCCAGCCCGGAATCTCTTTCTCCAGGTTCAGCTTGGCATTCTCTGCACTTACAGCCGACAAACCGGTCTTTACCAACAATGGCTTGGTGACATCAGCAGCGGTAATCAACCATCTGCCGGTGCCCAATGACTTCACGGTAACAGGCTGAGAGAATTCTGCAAAGAAGAATGCCTTCTGGTCGTTCGCCCATCCCTTGGAGAAACGGTGACCAGCCACGGTGGTAGCTGTAGTATTATCTACATTCATGTCCTTGGCTCCATCCCAGCCGATACCCTGCTTCAGGTCGAGTACTAGCTGTGCCTGTTGTGCATCAGCACCAAAGGTATAGCGCTGGAAGCCGGCACGCTGGGTAGCGGTCAGCTCCACCCATACATTAGGCTGTTGCAGTTTGACTGCATAGTATCCAGGACGCACGTTCTCGTTGTCGTGACTGAACTTGATTTCTTTCTGGTTGCCATCTGTTACGGGCAGGAATGCCACGTCGCCCAGGTCGCCGATACCGGTACCGCTCAGGTGCTGGTGTCCGAAACCGATGAGGATGGAGTCAGAATGATGATAGCCGGAGCACCAGTCCCATCCGCGGGATGGTTCTGTAGGACCTAGCTGGACATATCCGAACGGAACGTTGGCTCCGAAGAATACGTGACCGTGACCACCCGTTCCGATTCTTGGATTTACAAACTGGGTGAGATTGCTCGACTTAGCCTGTTGAGCAAGCGATACCTGAGTGTAGCCGCCGGCTAGCACGCAGGTCATCATTAAAAGATTTATAATTCTCTTTCTCATAATGCTATAGTAACATCTACGGAATAATTGAATAAATTAGGTTATTTGTAATAAAACTAATAATACTGCAAAGATACGAAAAAAATGGGAAAAACGGCACTATTCTATATATTTTTTAACTAAACTTTCATTGGATATTTTATTCATCGGATTACGCTGAGTTAACGGAACCTTAACTTCCCTCCTCGGATTACGCACGGATTTTAGACGGAAAGCGACCTCACGGTCGTAACGATACCCCTAAAAATGGGAAAGAATGCTCTTCCGATAATTCCGTGTAATCCGATGATGAAAAATGCTTTTATCTTATTTTTCTTTCTATGTGTTATTTTGAAATAAATATTGGTACTTAATCTTTCAAAATGAAAGATAAAATAGGCTCTTGTGTTTAAATATGTAATTATCTACCTTTTCTTAAGACAAAAGGTAATGAAAATCTTTTGTATATTGACAAAAAGTAGTAATTTTGCAGCCGAAACATAACAAAATGTTATTTGTTTTAGGTAAAAAGAGATAAAAATAACCGTAAAAGAAAGGAAAAGATATTATGTGTGGAATCGTATCTATCTTCAATATTCAGGAGCAAACTCCTGAATTGCGACAGCAAGCGCTTCGTATGAGTCAGAAGATCCGCCATCGCGGACCAGACTGGAGCGGAATCTACTGTGGTGGTTCTGCTATCCTGGCACATGAGCGTCTGAGCATTGTTGACCCGGAAAGTGGTCGCCAACCTTTGTTTGCACCAGACAAAAAGCAGGTGCTTGCCGTGAACGGTGAGATTTATAATCATCAGAATATCCGTGCCCGTTTTGCCGGCAAATACCAGTATCAGACCGGTTCCGACTGCGAGGTGATTCTTTCTCTCTATCGTGAGATGCGAGCAGATTCCGACTTTGATACCTTAATATATAAAGGTGAGGATGCGCTCCACGCCCGTATCTCCAAGATGCTTGAAGAGCTGAATGGTATCTTTGCCTTCGCCCTTTACGATGCTGAGCGTGATGAGTTCCTCATTGCCCGCGACCCTATCGGTGTCATTCCTCTTTATATTGGTTATGATAAGGATGGAAAGGTGTTGGTGGCAAGCGAGTTGAAGGCGCTGGAAGGTCAGTGCGACCACTACGAGCCATTCCTCCCAGGTCATTATTATTACAGCAAGAATCCTGGCATGAAGCGTTACTATACCCGTGATTGGTTTGAATACGCTGCCATGCAGAAGAAATATCAGATAGATGATACTCAGAAGGCTGAAGCCCAGCTGAAGGATGCGGAACCTCAGGAAAAGGCTGCGGTGAAGGAGATTCACGATGCCCTGGAGCTTCTGTAAAGCGCCAGCTGATGAGCGATGTTCCTTACGGTGTATTGCTGAGTGGTGGTCTCGATTCTTCCGTCATCTCTGCCGTAGCCGAAAAATTCTCTTCTACCCGTGTGGAGAACGGTGGCGAAACCAAGGCATACTGGCCTCGACTTCACTCCTTTGCCGTGGGCTTGAAGGGTGCGCCTGATTTGGCAAAGGCACGATTGGTTGCCGACCACATCGGTACCGTGCATCACGAAATCAACTACACCATCCAGGAAGGTCTGGATGCCATTCGTGATGTCATCTATTTCATTGAGACCTACGATGTTACCACCGTGCGTGCATCTACCCCGATGTATCTCCTGGCGAGAGTCATACGCAGCATGGGTATCAAGATGGTACTTTCCGGTGAGGGTGCCGACGAGGTATTCGGAGGTTATCTCTACTTCCACAAGGCACCGGATGCCAAGGCTTTCCATGAGGAAACCGTGCGCAAGCTCGGCAAGCTCTATCTCTACGATTGCCTGAGAGCCAACAAGAGTCTGGCGGCATGGGGCATCGAGGGCCGTGTGCCTTTCCTCGACAAGGAGTTCCTGGATGTAGCCATGGGTATGAACCCGGTATTGAAAATGTGTCCTGACAAGACTATCGAGAAGAAGGTGGTTCGTGAGGCATTTGCCGATCTGCTTCCGGAAGAAGTGGCATGGCGCCAGAAGGAGCAGTTCTCCGATGGTGTAGGTTATTCTTGGATTGACACCTTGAAGCAGATTACTGCATCAGCCGTCAGCGATGAACAGATGGCGCATGCTGCCGAGCGATTCCCTATCAATCCTCCTCAGAACAAGGAGGAGTATTATTATCGCTCTATCTTCGCCGAACATTTCCCTAGCGACAGCGCTGCCAAGAGTGTGCCTAGCGTGCCAAGCGTAGCCTGCTCTACAGCCGAAGCCCTTGCCTGGGATGCCTCTTTCAAGAACCAGAACGACCCTAGCGGCAGAGCCGTAGCGGGAGTTCATGAGCAAGCATATCAATAATAAAATAGTTAGAAATAACCGATATAAAACGAACAAGAAATGGAAAAAGGATTGTACAGTTCAGCCTATGAACACGATGCGTGTGGCGTAGGTATGGTGGTGAATATCCACGGTAACAAGAGTCATGAGCTGGTCGATAACGCCTTGAAGGTCCTCGAAAACATGCGCCATCGTGGTGCCGAGGGTGCCGACAACAAGACGGGTGATGGTGCCGGTATCATGCTCCAGATTCCACATGAGTTTATTCTTCTTCAGGGTATCCCTGTACCGGAAAAGGGAAAGTATGGTACAGGTCTTGTCTTCTTGCCTAAGGATGAGAAGAAACAGCAGGATATCCTCTCTATTATGATCGAAGAGATTGAACGTGAGGGACTTCAGTTGATGCACCTTCGCAATGTGCCTACCAATCCAGACTGTCTGGGTGAGGCTGCATTGAGCAACGAGCCTGCCATCAAACAGGTGTTCATTACAGGTGTAACAGATGATAAGGTGCCTGTCTTTGAGCGCACCCTCTATCTTATCCGTAAGCGTATCGAGAAACGAATCAGCGATCCTGATTTCTATATCTGTTCGTTGTCTAATTCGAACATCGTATATAAGGGTATGTTGAGCAGCCTTCAGCTGCGTCAGTACTATCCTGACTTGACTAATAATTATTTTACAAGCGGTCTGGCTCTGGTTCACTCCCGCTTCTCTACCAACACCTTCCCAACATGGAGTCTGGCTCAGCCATTCCGTCTCCTTGCCCACAATGGTGAGATCAACACCATCCGTGGCAACCGTGCCTGGATGAAGGCTCGTGAGAGTGTGTTGAGCAGCGAGGCTCTGGGCGATATCCGTGAGATTTCTCCTATCGTCCAGCCTGATATGAGTGACTCAGCCAGTCTCGACAATGTCTTCGAGTTCTTCGTGATGAGCGGTTTGTCTCTGCCTCACGCTATGGCTGTGATGGTGCCAGAGAGCTTCAACGACAAGAACCCTATCTCTGAGGATCTGAAGGCTTTCTATGAGTATCACTCTATCCTGATGGAGCCATGGGATGGTCCTGCCGCCCTGCTCTTCAGTGATGGCAGATATGCCGGTGGTATGCTCGATAGAAACGGTCTGCGCCCTGCACGCTACACCATCACCAAGAACGATATGATGGTGGTGGCTTCTGAGGTGGGCGTGATGGATTTCGACCCAACCGAGATTGCCGAGAAGGGACGCTTGCAGCCGGGTAAGATTCTCCTGATTGATACACAGGAAGGCAAGATTTACTACGACGGCGAAATCAAGGAGCGCCTGGCTGAGGCTCATACTTACCGCCAGTGGCTGAACACCAACCGTATAGAACTGGAAAAGCTGCGCAGCGGACGAAAAGTGGAAAATGGTGTGGAAAACCTCACTCGCAAGGAATTGGAGTTTGGTTTTGGCGAGGAAGACATCGACGGTACCATCATCCCGATGGCTACCAAGGGTCAGGAACCTACAGCTTCCATGGGTAATGATACTCCGCTTGCCGTACTCTCCGACCAGCCACAGATTTTCTTCAACTACTTCCGTCAGCAGTTTGCTCAGGTTACCAACCCTGCCATCGACTCCATCCGTGAGAACCTCGTGATGAGTCTTACCGAGTATATCGGTCGTGTGGGTTCCGGCATTCTGAACCCAGACGAGAGCAACTGCAAGATGGTTCGCTTGCCACATCCTATCCTGACCAATACCCAGCTGGATATCCTTCAGAATATCCGCTACAAGGGATTCAATACCGTCAAGCTCCACATGCTCTTTGAAACTGCCAAGGGCGAAGAAGGACTGCATGAGGCTTTGGATGAACTCTGCAAGCAGGCAGCACAGAGCGTGGATGACGGTTACAACTACATCATCTTGAGCGACCGTGGCGTGGATGAGACCCATGCCGCCATCCCATCACTGCTCGCCGTGAGCGCCGTACATCATTATCTGATTGATGCCGGCAAGCGTGTGCAGACTGCCCTCATCGTAGAGAGCGGTGAGATTCGTGAGGTAATGCACGCAGCCCTGTTGCTGGGTTACGGTGCATCAGCCCTCTGTCCATATTTGACATACGCCATTCTCGACGACCTCGTAAAGAAGGGAAAGATTCAGGAGGATTACCATACAGCCGAGCAGAACTACATCAAGGCTGTGAAGAAGGGCTTGTTCAAGATTATGGCTAAGATGGGTATTTCTACCATCCGAAGCTATCGTGGTGCCAAGATCTTCGAGAGCATCGGTTTGAGCGAGAGCCTCCTGAAGAGCTACTTCGGAACAGAGCTGAGCACCATCGGCGGTATCGGGCTCGAGACCATCGCCCGTGATGCCATCCGCCTGCACGACAAGGCATTCGAGACCAAGAAGCTCGACTTCCTGCCAAGTATGGGACAGTTCCACTACCGCAAGGACGGTATCAAGCACGCTTGGAACCCAGAGACCATCGCCACCCTGCAGCTCGCAACACGCAAGGGCGATTATGATCTCTTCAAGAAATATACACATCTCGTTGACGATAAGCAGGAGCCTATCTTCATCCGCGACTTCTTCAGTTTCCGCAAGAACCCTATCTCTATCGATAAGGTGGAGCCGGTAGAGGAAATCGTCAAGCACTTCGTTACCGGTGCGATGAGTTTCGGTGCCCTCTCCAAGGAGGCTCACGAGGCAATGGCACTCGCCATGAACGCCCTGGGTGCCCGAAGCAATACCGGTGAAGGTGGTGAAGATAACGAGCGATTCCATTCTACACAGGATGGCATCAGCTCTCCAGCAAGACCAAGCAGGTGGCTTCCGGTCGATTCGGTGTGACAACAGAATATTTGGTAAATGCAGAGGAAATCCAGATCAAGGTGGCACAGGGTGCTAAACCGGGTGAGGGTGGTCAGTTGCCTGGCTTCAAGGTCAACGAGGTCATCGCCAAGACCCGTCACTCTATCCCTGGCATCAGCCTGATTTCTCCTCCACCTCATCACGATATCTACAGTATCGAGGATTTGGCTCAGCTCATCTTCGACCTCAAGAATGTGAACCCTAAGGCGGCTATCTCTGTCAAGCTAGTAGCTGAGAGCGGTGTGGGTACCATCGCTGCCGGTGTGGCTAAGGCAAAGGCAGACCTCATCGTCATCTCTGGTGCTGAGGGTGGTACAGGTGCCAGCCCTGCATCCAGCATGCGTTTCGCTGGTATCTCTCCTGAAATCGGACTTTCTGAGACTCAGCAGACCTTGGTGAAGAACGGTCTTCGTGGTCAGGTTCGCCTGCAGGTGGATGGTCAGTTGAAGAGCGGTCGCGACATCATCCTGATGGCTCTGCTCGGTGCTGAGGAATTCAGTTTCGGTACTGCCGCCCTTATCGTTTTGGGTTGTGTCATGATGCGTAAGTGTAATCTGAATACCTGTCCTATGGGTGTTGCTACACAGGATCCTAAGCTCCGTGCGCACTTCCGTGGCAGCTACAAGTACCTTATTAACTACTTCCGCTTCCTCGCCGAGGAGGTTCGTGAGTATCTGGCAGAGATGGGTTACACCTCATTGAACGATATCATCGGTCATACCGAGCTCATCGTCCGCAAGAAGGATGAGGAGATTGTTCCTGTCGAGGGTGCTGATGCCGTAGAGCCAGAGGTGGCTAAGAGCATCAAGGAAAAGGCAGACTTGCTTGATTTCTCCCGCTTGCTGCATCGTGAGACAGGTCATTGCTCGCTCTATCATACTACCGAGCAGATTCATGATCTCGACAATGTACTCGACCAGCAGTTGATTCGTGGTGCACAGCGTGCCATCGAGAATCAGGAAGAGGTGAACCTCGATTTCGCCATCAAGAATACCGACCGTGCTGCCGGTGTGATGCTGAGCGGTATGATTGCCGGGAAATATGGTGAGGCTGGCCTTCCTGACAAGACCGTGAACGTGAAGTTCAAGGGTTCTGCAGGTCAAAGCTTCGGTGCCTTCCTGGTGAAGGGAGTGGATTTCAAGTTGGAGGGTGAGACCAATGACTATTTCGCCAAAGGACTCTCAGGAGGTCGTATTTCCATCCTTCCTCCTATCCGCAGCAACTTCTCTGCCGAGGATAACATCATCGCCGGTAACACTGGATTGTATGGTGCCACAAGCGGTGAGTTGTATATCAATGGTAAGGTAGGCGAGCGCTTCGGTGTTCGTAACTCCGGTGCCATCGCCGTGATTGAGGGTGCTGGCGACCACTGCTGTGAGTATATGACGGGCGGTAGAGTAGTAGTGCTCGGTGAAACCGGCCGTAACTTCGCCGCTGGTATGAGTGGTGGTGTTGCCTACGTATGGGATAAGAACCACAACTTCGATTACTTCTGTAATATGGATATGGTGGAGATCAACCTCGTGGAAGACAGCACCTATCGCAAGGAGTTGCACGAGCTGATCCGTCAGCACTATCTCTA
The DNA here is from genome assembly GCF_003468525.1 of Prevotella sp. AM34-19LB. NCBI lineage: Bacteria > Pseudomonadati > Bacteroidota > Bacteroidia > Bacteroidales > Prevotellaceae > Prevotella > Prevotella sp. AM34-19LB. The sequence continues at coordinate 116,411 of NZ_QSIG01000006.1, forward strand.
CACTGGCAGTAAGTTAGCCCGTACCATGCTCGACGACTGGAACCACTACGTAGAGGATTTCATCCAGGTAGTGCCAATCGAGTACAAGCGAGTTCTCCAGGAGGAGCAGGTAAAGAAGTTGCAGCAGAAGATTGCGGATATGCAGCGCGATTACTAATTTTAAAATTAGAAAAAAGATGGGAAATCCAAAAGCATTTTTGACTATACCTCGCAAGGAAGCAGGTTATAGACCAATTCACGATAGAATCCTCGACTTCAGCGAGGTAGAACAGACTTTGAATAGCAACGACCGCCGACAGCAGGCTTCCCGTTGCATGGATTGTGGCGTGCCTTTCTGCCACTGGGCTTGTCCATTGGGCAACAAGGCACCAGAGTGGAACGATGCCCTCTACAAGGGCGACTGGGAGTTGGCTTACCGACTCCTCAATTCCACCAACGACTTCCCGGAGTTCACAGGACGCATCTGTCCTGCACTCTGTGAGAAGGCTTGTATCCTGAATCTCATGGATCATGAACCAACCACCAACCGTGAGGATGAGTGCGCCATCGTGGAGCACGCCTTCTCTGAGGATTATGTGCATGTTGAGATTCCGGAGCGTAATGGCAAGACGGTGGCTGTCATCGGTGCCGGCCCTGCGGGATTGGTTGCTGCCAACCAGTTGAACCACAAGGGATATAAGGTAACAGTCTTCGAGGCACGTGAGAATGCCGGTGGCCTGTTGCGTTACGGTATTCCTAACTTCAAGCTCAACAAGAGCATCATCGACCGCCGTCTCCGTCTTCTCGAAGAGGAGGGCATCGAGTTCAGATACAATCAGCAGATTGACGTTACCAAGTTGCCGGAAGGCTTCGATGCCTACGTGATATCTACCGGTACACCGACAGCCCGCGACCTGAAGATTCCTGGAAGAGAGCTGAAGGGTGTTTATTTCGCCCTCGAACTGCTTTCTCAGCAGAACCGTATCCTCGCCGGTATGGAGTTCTCCAAGGATGAGCTGGTCAACTGCAAGGGTAAGGATGTATTGGTCATCGGTGGTGGTGATACCGGTTCCGACTGTATCGGTACGGCACATCGCCAGGGTTGCAAGAGCGTGACCCAGATTGAGATTATGCCTAAGCCAGTGGAGGGACCAGAGGATCCTAAGAATCCTTGGCCTAACTGGCCTCGCACCCTGAAGACCACTTCAAGTCATGAGGAAGGCTGTACCCGTCGCTGGAACATCAACTCTCTGGAGTTCCTGGGAAAGAACGGCAAGCTGACAGGCGTAAAGGTTCAGCCTATCGACTGGAAGCCAAACCCAGAGGGTGGTCGCCCACTGATGGTGGAGGCAGGCGAGCCGGAGATTATCAAGGCAGAGGCTGTATTCCTGGCAATGGGCTTCCTGAAGCCACAGCAGCCTGAGTTTGCCGAGAATGTCTTCGTGGCTGGTGATGCTGCCAGCGGAGCTTCTCTGGTGGTTCGTGCCATGGCAAGCGGCAGAAAGATTGCGGCTCAGGTAGATAAGTTCCTGAACAAGTAATATTCGGTTATTTTTAACTATAAGTGTAGGGAGGTAAACCTTGTGACGAGGTGAACCTCCCTTTTTTGTGCTCGGTAAGTGACTTACTTACGGGTGCTAAGTGACTTGCTTACGGGTGCTAAGTGACTTGCTTACGAGGTCTAGGTAAGATACTTATGGTGCTAAGGCGACTTGTCCCGGAATGACAGAGTGACACCGATGACAGCATTTTCTTAAAAAATCTCTCGCGTAGGCGGGCGGGAGGCTGATTGGAGAAATTTTTCCTGCCCGCCCGCGCGTAGGATTTTTTTAGAAAACAGGTGTCACCGCCGTCACTAGTGTCATCGAGTCTCTCTTTCTTTTCCTCTTCTTTTCTATTTATTAGACAACTGAAGTGTCTTCTTGTTTGGGCAGTTGATGCAGGTCAAGTTGGTTGACAAGGATATTTTCGTGAAAACGTTATCATTACCTCAGTTCGGGATAATAATCTCAGCCTAAAGGCTTTATAATGTTTTTATATAAGGGACACAGTGGCTTGGCAACCATCTATATATCTTGGATGGTTGCTGAGACAAAATCCTCATGTAAAATATGCAATGTTAG
>NZ_QSIG01000060.1:0-16613 GCF_003468525.1 Prevotella sp. AM34-19LB
TTTCAAAGAACTATTTCGTTACATGAAACGTTAAATATCAGAGCGTAATATTAACAATTAACAGGGATGTTTCCAGCTTGTTTTCAAGAACAGAGAACTGGACACCCTAATTATTAATATAAGCAAGAAGACTGTAATAAAATGCTGATTTTTGCGTTACTATTTTAAAAGTAAAACTATGACTGGATTTAAATTCAAACAATTTGAGATTCATCAGGATCGTTGCGCCATGAAAGTGGGAACGGATGGTGTGCTGCTGGGGGCATGGGCACCTGGCGGTAAACGCATTTTGGATGTCGGGTCGGGTACCGGACTCATTTCGCTGATGATGGCGCAGCGCTTCCCTGAGGCGCAGGTGCGGGGTATTGATATGGATGGAGAGGCTTGTGAGGAGGCTGCTGAGAATGTGGCTGCAAGTCCTTTTGCCGATCGTGTCGAAATAGAGTGCTGCCGATTGCAGGATTATCATTCTGCTGAGTCTTTTGATGCAATCGTAAGCAATCCTCCTTTCTTCTTGAATAGTCTAAAAAATCCAGACAGTAAACGTACGATGGCCCGCCATACGGATAGTTTGCCTTTCAGGGATCTTTTCAGGGGTGCAAAAATGCTACTGAGTGATGATGGCGTTTTTTCCGTGATTGTTCCTTCAGAGGTTCTTGAGGTGGTTGTGTCGGAAGCTTGTATGCTAGGTTTTTATCTTATCCGGCAGTGTGGCGTTAAGACTGTAGAGCGCAAACAGCCGAAACGTTATCTTCTGTCATTTGCAAAACATCGGTATAATGGAATGGAAAATACTATAAAAACAATGACCGATTCCGAGGGGAACCGGTCAGAGTGGTATGCGAAAATTACGGAAGAATTCTATATTTGGTAAGGGCTAGAGGTTCAGCTTTCTCTGTACGAGCTTGCTGATGGCTCCTACTCGTTTGCTTTGGCGCTGGATGTCTTTGTGAATGTCATCGCGTACAACATTGATGTCGTTGAAGAAATCGGCAAAGGCTGATTGGATGACGTTCGGCTTGCGCACACTCTTGTCTGCAAACGGATTTACAATCATCTTGATGCCTTTTTCTTCCATGTGCACATCTATGTCGGCGCCGGTCATCACAGGGTCGCCATCATAATGGATGACACCTGGCTTGCTGCGGGTGATGTGGAGCTTCTTGCAACGGAAAGACTTGATCTTCGAGTTCTTGTCGAGGGTTTTGTTGAACATATCGAAACTAACCTGTGAGGCTTCGATGACATCAAACGGTTCCATGATGACTACATCCATCAGTCCGTCGCTCATAGATGCCTGTGGGGCAATATAGGCGTTGTTGCCGTATTGGGAAGCGTTGGCACATGAGATGAGAAACGCTTTATATTGTTTTGTTCCTGTCTCATCCTCCAGAGTATATGTTTCAGGCTCATATTTTAAGCCTTCTCTCAGGATGTTCTCTGCATAGCTGATCGGTCCACGCTTTCCGCTTTCTGCAACTTCATACTGACAAAGGCGTCGAAGCCCATTCCGCAAGTGCAGAAGAATGGGTATTCGTTGATGACTCCGTAGTCTAGGTCGTGTATTTCGCAGGCGTTGATGATCTCAATGCTCTTCTTCAAGTTCATTGGCAACAGCAGGTGGCGCGCCAGACCGTTTCCTGAGCCGCAAGGCAGAATGCCTAATGCTGAGTCGGAATGGACGAGGGAACGGGCTACCTCGTTCACAGTGCCATCGCCACCTACAGCCACCACGATGTCTGCGTGGTTGTCTCTGGCTTCGGCTGCCAGTTCTGAGGCGTGCCCTGGTCTTTCAGTCATTTTTATCTCGTACTCGAACTGCTCCTTGTCCAAAGTAGAATCTATCAAACTGGGAACCGCCGCTTTGCTGCTGGTTCCAGAAATCGGGTTCATGATGAAAACTATCTTTTTTTTCATATCTTAGTCAAGAAATTGTATTTTTAAACTGCAAAAGTAATAAAAATCCCTAAAATGGCAAGAAATATCTACTAAAAAAAGCATAAAAGTAAACTTTCTTAGGAAAAAAGCGGTTATATTAGTCTTTTTTTGTATCTTTGCACCCTGAAACTAGAAAATAAATTAAAATAGAAATAAAGTACACCTATTATAATGGGACAATTACAAGAAAGATACAAGAATTATCGTGTACCTCAGAAGTATATGGAAGCCGGTGTGTATCCATACTTCCGTGAGATCACAAGTAAGCAGATGACAGAGGTAACTGACATCGACGGTCACAAAATCCTGATGTTCGGTTCTAATGCTTACCAGGGTTTGACTAATGATCAGCGTGTTATCGATGCAGCTAAGGCTGCTCTCGACAAGTATGGCTCAGGCTGTGCTGGTAGCCGCTTCCTCAATGGTACACTCGATTTGCATGTGCAGCTCGAAAAAGAGCTTGCTGAGTTTATGGGCAAGGATGAGACATTGTGCTTCTCTACTGGTTTCTCTGTAAACCAGGGTGTGTTGGCATGTGTCGTAGGTCGTAACGATTATATCATCTGTGACGATCGTGACCACGCCAGTATCGTAGATGGCCGTCGTCTTTCATTCGCTACCCAGCTTCACTACAAGCACAATGATATGGAAGATTTGGAGCGCGTGCTCTGTAAGCTTCCTGAGGATGCTATCAAGCTCATCGTTGTGGATGGCGTGTTCTCTATGGAGGGCGATTTGGCTAACTTGCCAGAGATTGTGAAGCTGAAGCATAAGTACAACTGCTCTATCATGGTAGATGAGGCTCATGGTCTTGGCGTGTTTGGTAAGCAGGGACGTGGTGTCTGCGATCATTTCGGTCTGACCGATGAGGTAGATCTCATTATGGGTACCTTCTCTAAGAGTCTGGCATCTATCGGTGGTTTCATCGCATCAGATAAGGATACCATCAATTTTCTCCGTCACAACTGCCGTACTTACATCTTCAGTGCATCTAACACTCCAGCTGCAACGGCTGCTGCTCTCGAGGCTCTCCATATCATCCAGGAGGAGCCTGAGCGTTTTGAGAATCTTTGGGATGTTACTAATTATGCTTTGAAGCGTTTCCGTGAGGAAGGTTTCGAGATTGGTGAGACAGAGAGTCCTATCATTCCTCTCTATGTTCGTGATGCAGAGAAGACATTCGTTGTTACCAAGCTGGCTTATGATGCAGGTGTGTTCATCAATCCTGTTATCCCACCAGCATGTGCTCCTCAGGATACATTGGTGCGTTTTGCTCTTATGGCTACTCATACAAGAGAGCAGGTAGAGCAGGCTGTTGAAATCTTGAAGAAGATTTTCGTAGAGGAAGGCATCATCACGGCGTAATGGCAAAACAATGCGGTTGCTGAAAAATCTCAATCGTTATATATAATAAGGTATAAAGGGGCAGTTTCTTCGGAAGTTGCCCTTTTTTTGGAAAAACTAAATAAATGCATATTTTTACAAAAAAAGTTGCTGAAAAATTTGGTGGAATAAGAAAAATGTTGTACCTTTGCACCCGCAATTCAGAAATGATGCTTACTGCAAAGAAGTAATTTCATTGAGAGAAGAAAGCGGGGTGTAGCGCAGCCCGGTAGCGCGCCTGTTTTGGGAACAGGTGGTCGCAGGTTCGAATCCTGTCGCCCCGACTTTAGAAAGCTAAGAAGAATCAAATCTTCTTAGCTTTCTTGCTTTATATACGATATACGTTTAATTTAAAATTTATACTATCATGATTATTACGATTGCGCGCCAATGTGGATGTGGCGCTGTTCGGGTAGGCAGATTGCTTGCAGAACATTATGGTATTCCGTTTTATACCCGTAAGAATTTGATGGAAATGGCGGAAGAGCGTGGGGTCTTGGATGAGATGGAAGCTTTCTTCGATGAAGATCCTGTTGACGAACTGCTCTTTTCAATGTCTTCCCTGGGTGAGAATCAAAGATTACTTACAGAAAAACCTCTTCGTGTCTTGGCTGATATGATAGGACAGGAGAATTGTGTCGTTATCGGGCGTTGTGGCAATTACATCTTCCGTGAACGCAAAGACTTGGTGTCGGTGTTCCTCAAGGGTGATGTAAAGGCTCGTATTGCGGAGATCAAGGAGGAGCAGAAGCTTTCTTATGCTGAGGCGACTGAGTTTGTGGAACATGTAGATGATTGCCGTGTGGCTTATCATAGTTACTATACGGGGTTGACTTGGGGAAATGCCAACGATTATGACGTTTGTCTGGATACGGTTCGTTTAGGTGTGGAGAAAACGGCACAAGCGATTGTTTCTTATGCGGAAGCAGTTTTGTAAGTTTGGCTTATTGGTGATAATGATGCTTACTTAATTTTTAAAGTAATTTGTATTTAGGATGAAACTTTTAATTCAGTTTTTAATTATCATAGCGTTCTCTTTCGCAGGAGAATTGCTCCATTATCTGTTGCCGTTGCCGATACCTGCCAGTATTTATGGTATTGTCTTGTTGTTCGCGGCATTGGAACTTAAGGTTATCAAGGTGAAACATATAAGGGAAACCAGCAGTTTCCTCATTGCCGTAATGCCAGTGATGTTTATTCCGGCAGCTGTGGGACTCATCGACTCATGGCATTCTATTGCCAGTGCATGGTTGCAGTATATTGTTGTGACTGTTGTCAGTACTTTTGTGGTGATGGCAGTTTCTGGATGGTTCACTCAGTTTGTTATCAAAAGAGGAAAGGAGGCAAAAAAATGATTTCCTTGTTTCAGGATTCTGTCTTTTTTGGTGTTTTGATCAGTTTGGCTGCTTACGCCATCGGATTGCTTTTGAAGATTAAAACAGGATGGTCTTTGATGAATCCGTTGCTGATTTCCATCATTTTGGTTATTTGTACCTTGCTGATTACGGGAGTAGATTATAAGACTTACAATGCGGGTGCCAATATCATCAGTTATCTGCTTACCCCGGCTACCATCTGTTTGGCAGTTCCGCTTTATCAGCAGGTAGAATTGCTGAAGAAGAATTACCGTGCTGTGCTCATTGGTATCTTGTCGGGTGTCTTGGCAAGTCTCTGCTCTGTACTTCTTCTGGCTTTGGTGTTCCACTTCGACCATGCAGCCTATGTTACATTCTTGCCAAAATCCATCACCACTGCCATCGGTATTGGTGTTTCTGAGGAATTGGGTGGTCATGTTTCTGTAACGGTTGTCGTAATCATCATTACAGGTGTGATAGGCAATATCTTTGCAGAGAAGTTTCTCAAGCTGCTTTGTATCAAGGAACCTATTGCCAAGGGTATTGCCATCGGTTGTTCTGCTCATGCCTTGGGTACGGCTAAAGCTATGGAGATGGGTACTATTGAAGGTGCAATGAGTAGCTTGTCCATCGTGGTTTGTGGTGTGATGACCGTAATAGGTTCTTCTATCTTTGCTATGTTTATGTAGCAGGATATTGGTTTTCTTGGAAAACTGCTAACCTGAGAATGGTTAGAGTAATACAATATTTAATCCCTTTTTCCGTTCTATAAATATGAAACGGAAAAAGGGATTTTTTTATAATATCATTATCGCTTGTATGGCTTCTGTAGCGATGGCTGGTTGTGCTGATGAGGAGAGCTTTTCTTCGTCACGTTCTCACTTGCTCGCGTTTTCTGCAGATACAGTAAGCCTGGATACTACGTTCTCGAATGTGCCTACACCTACTCGAAGCTTTTGGGTGTATAATCGTTCGGGAAAGTCGCTGCGTTGTTCTACTGTCAGACTGGAAAATGGTAACCAGACGGGATTTCGGGTAAATGTGGATGGCTCGTTCCTAGGATCGACTGCCGGCTATCAGACTCAGGATATAGAGGTGAGAAAGGGCGATAGTATTCGTGTTTTCGTAGAACTTACTTCGCATCAGCAATATCAGAATTCACCTCAGTTAGTGGAGGATAATCTGCTCTTTACATTGGAAAGCGGGGTGCAGCAGAAAGTAAACTTAAAAGCTTACTCCTGGGATGCTGTTTTATGCAAAAATCTTCGAATCAGGAAAGATACTACGATTCAGTGCAACCGCCCTGTTGTTGTGTATGGCGGAATGGTTGTTGATAGTCTCGTAACGCTATCTGTTGGGCCTGGTACGCATTTCTATTTTCATGAGAATGCCGGACTTGATGTTTATGGTTCGTTGCGTATCTTGGGAGAGAAAGATAATGAGGTGGTGATGCGGGGAGATCGTATGGATAATATGTTCGACTATCTTCCTTATGATCGGACGCCTGGTCGGTGGCAAGGTATTCATTTCATGCCTTCTTCATCGGATAATGTCATCAGCTATGCTGACATCCACAGTGCTTATAATGGTATTAGGATAGAACCTTGTTCGGATATCACTCGTCAGAAGTTGCTTTTACAGCATTCTACCATTCATAATTGTCAGGGATATGGTCTTTCCGTTGATTCGGCTAAGGTGCAGTTGTATAATTGTCTGTTATCCAACACCTTGAATCATACGCTTTATGTAAAGGGTGGTGATGTGGAAGTGAACGGATGCACCATAGCCCAGTTCTATCCTTTTGATGGACGTCGTGCCACAGCTATAGGTATTGTTCCTCCAATTCTAAACTTGAAGGTCGTGAATTCTATAGTTACAGGATATCATGATGATGAGGTGGTATGGACTTCACCGAAGAACGATGAAGAATGTAATTTCTGCTTCGATCATTGTGTACTTCGTACTGAAAAGATGAATACTGAAGATAGTTTGAAATTTACGAATACCATATATGAGAACTTAAAGGATACGACTCAGTTTGGGGAGAAACATTTCCGATTATTTGATACGGATAATTTGAAGTATGATTTCAGGCTTCGCAAGGAATCGGCTGCCATAGGAGTGGCTGATACAGCTACTTCATTGCCAACTGACCGACGGGGCGTTCTTCGTGATGATAAACCGGATGCGGGCTGTTATGAGTTTGATGAATAACATAAAAACAGAAAAATAACATAAAAGGCACGAATTCCTGGGGGATTCGTGCCTTTTTATATGTTTGTATGAATACTAATCTGAAGAAATAATCCAAAATTTTATTCTTTCATATTGGCATCTACAAATGAGAATGGAAGCAAGTCCTTGATGCTGTGGAAGCGATAGGTGCAGTTCTCGCCGTAGAGCAAGATGCAAACGGGTTGCTGATATCGGTCTTCCATCTCTAGTATTACCTGCCTGCATGCGCCACATGGGGAGATCGGGCTTTTGAGGAAGCCATTCTCGTTGCGGGCAGCTATGGCTAGAGTCGTGATAGCTTGCTCTGGATAGTTGCTTTGGGCTCCGAAGATGGCACTGCGTTCAGCGCAGAGACCGGATGGAAAGGCTGCATTTTCCTGATTGGCTCCAATTACGATTCTGCCATCAGCCAACAGGCAGGCTGCACCTACATGAAAGTGGCTGTAGTTGGCATAAGAATTATTGGTGGCTCCATGGCTTTCTTTACCAATTGCTGCTCAATGTCGCTCAGTTCATCTAACTGAACTACCTGATACTGGATGTTTAAGGTTTGCTCTTTCATAAGCGATTGGTGTTTATTTCATTAATTATTATTGTTCTTGGATAATGGGAGCTTGGGGCTCCTGATTCCTCTCTATCTATTTGGTGTAAAAGTCGATGATGTCTTGTAGAGCTTTCTTGCATACTATGCAGAACTCTGGTGTCTCGTTGATGCGCATACGGCAATCTTGTACACCGCGATACACTCCCTTTGGACTATAGCCTGCACCTTCAAAAACACCAACTTTGCTTACTGCCTCTTTCGCCTTTTTAGAAAGTGGGGTAGGAATCTTGGTACCCTTCTTGATCATATCTTCCCATTTTCCGTGAAAGTTTGCCAATGTGGTGATATTTTTTTCCCATGGCTCAACATCATGAGGATACATCGGTACCTGCTCGCTCTCATAGGCATATTCGTCAGCAAGTCCGGCAAAAGAATGACCGAATTCATGCACTACAACAGGCTTAAACCATTTCTGGTGGCAGGTGGTGAGATTGTAGGAATTGAGAATTCCGCCTCCACCATATCTTGTAGAATTAACCAATACGATGATATGTTCGTATGGGGTGCCAGCCAGACAGTCGTGCAGGTCTTTGAGATGAAGTGTGGTGAGGTATCTCTCACTATAGAATGTGTCAAAATGTGAACTTAAAGCAGTTTTCTTCCATATATCCTTGCCAGGTTCGCTTGTGCCACTTTCAAGAGATGCTGATTTTACAGCAACTACATTGAACCTGTCTTTCATGCTCTTGAAAGGTTCGTGATTAAAAATGGCTTCATTTGCTTCTTTTGCATCCTGAAGGAATATTGGCATTTCCTCTTCCGTATAGCCTTCAGCTACGTAGGCGATGTGGATGCAGCGGGTAGTGTCGGCTGCTTGCTGCAAGGTCTCGTAAGGCGTTGGCTTTTCGCCCTTGTGGTGAATCAAAATATCGCTTGGTGCAACTTGGTGAGTGAGAGAGGTCATAATCTCACGACGGTTGTTGCGCAAGTCGAGTGTCACATCAATAGTGTCTTTAGGCATCGGTACGAGGAATACATTCTCGAAACTCTTGGTGTTGCCGGCTGACTCTGGCTCTGAGAGCCATTCCTGAAACAGGGTAGAGAATGAGTTACGATAAATAACCTTACCTGTGCGATGATCTTTAACTGTTATTTGACCATTGCCTTCTACTGGTAGCTCACTGAGTCGCTGTTTCTTTCCATACCATCGAGGCATTACGTTCAGCTCATCTACAGCTATCATCTGCTGGGTTTTGTTGCCGGCAAAAGTATAGTCTATTCTCAAAGTCTTGTCAACGAAATAGTCGTCGAAATTCTGTGCTTGCATATCACTTGGCAACATCATTATTGCCAGAGCTGCTAGAGATAAAATGTTCTTTTTCATTTCTTATCTTGTATTTTTTTGTTTTCTATTTATATAGTATGGTAATGATAGCCTTTTGGGGGCGATGAATGAGTTTTTATACTGCGAGTGATTATCTCACTCGCAGTCTGTCTCCAACCTTGACCTGGTAGCTAGGATCAAGCTTGTTCATCTTGTAGAGGTACTTGATGCGGATTCCGTATCTTTGTGAGATGGTGTACATGCTTTCTCCTGGTTGCACGATATGAGGACGCTTCTTGTACTGCTTTGGAGCCTTCTTGCGCTTCTTTTTCAAGTAGATGATATCCCCCTTGTGCAATACCGTATGTTTGTCGCGCTCGTTATATCTTGCAAGTTTACGCCAGCTGATTTCTACTTCCTTGCCCAGTGTCTTGAAGGTGTCACCTTCTCTGGCTATCAGGTAATAGTTGTCATTGAACTTCTGGATAGGGTGTAATATGCCTTGCGCATTGACGGGTTGGTCTGTGCCGCTATGTGTTGCCATAAATCGATCATATCGCTTTGCTTTGTCATAATCGAAAAGTTTATAGAGTTCAATGATTTGTATCAGTTTATTGGCATATTGTGGATTTGTCGCATATCCGCATTGTTTCAAACCTCTAGCCCAGCCTTTGTAATCGCGCTGGTTAAGTTCAAACAGGCGGGCATAGCGTGGTTGCCTAGCCAGAAATTTGCTATGATCCTCATAGCTATCTCTGGCATCTTGATATACTCGGAAACATTCGCCTCTGGCATCGTCATCGTGGTATTGGGTTGGACCAGCCCAGTTGTGGCATTTGATGCCAAAATGGTTGTTACCTTGTAAGACCAGTACACTCTTGCCTGCTGCACTCTCAAAGAGTCCCTGTGCCAAGGTGATACTGGCTGGTATACGATAGCGAAGCATCTGCTCGATGGCGAGGTCCTTATACTGATTGATATATGTCTGATAGGTCTGATTCCATTTCATCTGTGCTTGAGATGGAGTGCAGATGAGTAAAAGAATACCTATTATATACGTTTTTATTCTATTCATAGTGCAAAAATAACAAAAAAAACGGATAAGCGATACTTAATTTAAGAATTTTTACTAACTTTGCACTGAAATTATAAAAATATGAAAAGTAAACGAGTAAAAATAGTGATAGCGTTGGGTTCTAATGTTGATCAGGAGGTTCATATTCAGAAAGCGAAGAAATGGCTTGAGGCTACTTTCGAAGATATGACTTTTGGTACTTCGCTTTGGACGGAGCCTATCGGGTTGTCATCAGATAAATTCCTAAATACTCTAGGAGTTGGCTATACTAATGTCAATATGGAACGAACCTTATTGGCAATCAAAAACATAGAGCGTAAATGCGGAAGGAGGGTTGCTGAAAGTAGAAAGGGGATTATTGCTGTAGATATTGATTTGTTGCTTTTTGATTCAGAACGCCTGCATGAAACGGATTGGAACAGAGGTTATGTGAAAAATCTACTCCAACAATTGGGTGTATCTATAGATTGAATATATAGTTCAAAAAGTAATATCCTATCCCGGGCTTAAAATTTTAAAGCTCAGGATTCGGATTGTCCTTAGTGAGGTGAAGTTCTACTACTTCGCCTAGAGCCAGGGATTTTTGTACGTTGATAATACGCTGGTTGCTGCTGCCACGGAAGAAAAGGTCCTCGTCCCGAAGGTCTTTCATGAATGGGCCATCTACCAATACATCTATCAATTTCAATAATTCCAGCTGTTTTGGATTCTTCAGTAGATTCTCATATCTATAACCGGTAAAGCACCAGATATCTTTATCGCTTTCTGACCGAATGGCGCGCGCCAGTTCTGCAAAGCCTTCCGCCTGATACATCGGATCACCTCCAGAAAAGGTGACGTTGGCGAAAGGATCTTCCATAATTTCTTTCAGAATGTCCTCTGTAGAGGTCATTGTGCCATGGTTGATGTCCCAGGATTGAGGATTATGGCAACCGGGGCAGTGGTTAGGACAGCCGGCACAATAGATAGAGGTCCGGAATCCCGGACCATCTACCATTGTGTCGTGCACTATACTTAAAATACTAATCATTTATCTTATTTTTGTGGGGTGTCAATGTGGGTGACACGATCGTGAAGCTCTGCAAGTTTACCGCTGTTCCAACGGTCGGTTGTTCCCACCAAATAACCTGTGATGCGCTGTAGCTTATCTATGTGATGGCTACCGCATTTTGGACATACTTCAAGGTTGGCATCCGCATTCTCGTATCCGCAGTCGAGACAGCGGTTGCGATTGTGGTTTACTGAACCATAGCCCATATTGTATTTGTCCATCATATCTACTACGCTTGAGATGACTGCTGGATTGTGAGTAGCATCACCGTCAATTTCTACATAGAAGATGTGACCACCACGGGTTAGATTGTGATATGGCGCCTCGATCTTTGCTTTTTTGAGGGCTGTACACTTATAGTAAACTGGTACGTGGTTACTATTGGTATAGTAGTCACGGTCGGTAACTCCTGGAATAATGCCAAACTGCTTGCGGTCCTTCTTGGTAAATTTACCGCTCAAGCCCTCTGCTGGCGTAGCCAGGATGGAGTAGTTGTGGTGGTACTGCTCGCTGAACTCGTTAGCTCGGTCACGCATATAAGTAATAATCTTCAAGCCTAAATCCTGTGCTTCTTCACTTTCACCATGGTGGTGACCGATGAGTGCTACGAGGCATTCTGCAAGTCCGATGAAACCAATACCCAGTGTTCCATGATTGATAACGCTCTCGATAGTTTCTTCTGGCTTCAAGTCTTCTGCTCCTACCCAAAGATATTTCATCAACAATGGGAACTGTTTTGCCATCGCTGTTTTCTGGAACTGGAAGCGCTCATCGAGTTGCTTGGCGGTAATGTCGAGGATGTTGTCCAGTTTTGCAAAGAACATATCAATACGCTGTTGCTTGTTCTCAATGCCCATACATTCGATGGCAAGCTTCACGATATTGATAGTTGAAAAGCTCAAATTTCCACGTGCAATACTGGTCTTCTCGCCCCAACGGTCTTCGAATACACGGGTACGGCAACCCATAGTAGCGATTTCCCACTTGTAACGCTCTGGATCATCAGCGCGCCATTTCTCATTCTGGTTGAATGTGGCATCGAGATTCAGAAAGTTAGGGAAGAAACGACGGGCGGTTACCTTGCAAGCCAACTGATAGAGGTCATAGTTTCGATCCTCCTTCAGGTAGTTAACGCCACGCTTCTTCTTCCAGATCTGGATAGGGAAGATTGCTGTTTCTCCATTTCCTACACCTTCGTATGTACTGAGCAGAATCTCTCGCATAATACAACGACCTTCAGCACTTGTATCTGTACCATAATTGATAGAAGAAAATACAACCTGATTACCGCCACGAGAGTGGATTGTGTTCATATTGTGAATGAATGCCTCCATTGCCTGATGTACTCTGTTTACGGTCTTGTTGATGGCATGCTGCTCCAGGCGCTCTTTACCTTCCAAGCCTGTCAGGTCTTTCACTAAATAGTCGTCAATATCAATATTGTAGAGGTCGCTGAGATCTTCTCCTGTTAGTTTTTCCAGATTCTTTACCTCTTCCTGGTACGACATACGTACGTATGGGGCCAGATAGAAGTCGAAGGCAGGAATTGCCTGACCTCCATGCATCTCGTTCTGGCAAGTCTCAAGAGAGATGCATGCTAATACGGCTGCAGTTTCGATACGCTTAGCAGGACGGCTAGAGCCATGGCCTGCTGTGAAACCATGCTTGAGGATAATATCCAATGGGTGCTGAACACAAGTCAAACTCTTGGTTGGATAATAGTCTTTATCGTGGATGTGGATGTAGTTATGTGTAACAGCGTCGCGTACCTCCTGGGAAAGGAGATAATCGTCAACGAATGGTTTAGTGGTTTCTGAAGCAAATTTCATCATCATGCCAGCTGGAGTGTCAGCATTCATATTGGCGTTTTCACGGGTGATGTCATTGTTCTTTGCATTGACAATACTCATGAATACGTCACGGGTCTTAGCTTTTCTGGCAATGTTTCTCTGGTTACGATAGGCAATATATTTCTGAGCAACATCTTTGCGGGCACTCTTCATAAGTTCCAGCTCGATGGCATCCTGGATGGCTTCTACGCTCATCTGGCTCTTGCCGCGATATGCGATGTGGTCAGTGATTTGCTCTATTAAAGAGGAGTCTTCCCCCTTATCGGTATGTAACATGGCTTTGCGTATGGCAGCCATGATTTTTTGCTCGTTGAAACCAACGATGCGTCCGTCACGTTTAACTACAGTTTGAATCATTTCTTGTGTTACTTTTATAATTGATATTTAAATTGCTTGATACTAAGTCTTTATACTTGAAGGTGGCTATAAATACCATCTTTTCGACAATGCAAAGATAAGAATTTAAAATGAAAGTTGTACGTTTTGGACAACTTTTCTTGTGTTAAAAAATATTAAGTCGCTAAGTGTCAGATGTTTGTAAAATCGTTTTGGGAAACTTGTTCTAAGAGCGGTTTCCCAAAATGATTAATCTGTTCAGTTTCAGCGCATTGTGGTGTTGTGCCTTTTATGTAGCTTGGTGTTGTGGTGTTGTGCGCCGTTTTGTAACTTGCTCCTTCTTGATATGAAGGTATGGTTTGACCCTGCTTTTAAGATAATTCGGTCTTGTTTTTATAGTCTAGTGCAGCACCTATGGCAGTGCAGAATTCTGAATATTTAGGGATTCTGAATCTTACACCATAGAGTTTTTCCATAGCAGGGAATACTTCTCTGCATTGTGGTAAAAGTGTCAGGTTGCCTATCATTACAAAATCTTTGATGCCTGATTCTAGGGAGGAGAGTATGGTTGCTGAGCCGATGCTCTGTAATACCATCCATATAAGCCCCATTGCTATGTCTTCACGGGAGGCGTTGGCTTTGGCATTACTGAAGAGCGATGCTGTTGCATTCATAGGAAGTCCAGGTAGAGGTTTTGCACTGATGTCTCCTATTAGCAGATTGATTTTTGATACATCACCGTTTTTGGCCAGGTTTACAATCTGCTTGATATCATCGGTCTTGAGCATAATTCGGCTCAGGCCTGCTAGTGTTCCTCCACCAATACCAATGCCGCCGATGTGTTTGATCTCTTTGCCGTCGCACTTTACGAGGGAGGTTCCTGTGCCCATACTTACCACAATCATACGCTCAAGCTTGCTTTCGTATCGTGCACCGAGTCCATCGGCAACAAACTCTTCGCTTTTCGATGTTGGCAGACCATAGATTCGCTCGTCAATGTAAGCAGAACCTACACCGGTGAGCATAACTTGTTCTACCTCGTCGAGGCTAATTTTGTTGTCGTGTAAATATTTTCCAAAAGCTCCATATAAGGAGGTGATAGGGTCGGTGGCCTTGATGCGAATAGGGCTGATAACCATCCCGCTCTCGTCTATTCCTACTATCTTTGTAGTAGAAATGCCGACATCTATTCCAATAACTATCTTTTTCATGGGTGCAAAGTTACGGTAAAAAGAAGACACTGCAAAATAAAAACGAGTTTATTTTGCAGTGCCAATATTTAATACTTCTTAAAATTTCTTTTTTACATAAAGCCAAGACGGCAGAATGTGATGAGTACAGCATAGCCGATTACCATACTTAGTACGCCCACGGTAAGACCTGCTTTCACCATGTCTGTCTGTTGGATAAGACCGGTGGAGTAGGCAATGGCGTTTGGTGGAGTAGAGATTGGAAGCGACATTGCGCAAGAGGCTGCTACTGCTACGCCTATGAGGATAGTTTGGGTTCCTCCTATAGAAGTCAACTTGTCGCCCATTCCTGAACATACTACGGTAAGGATCGGGATGAGCAGGGCGGCAGTTGCTGTATTTGAGATAAAATTACTTAGTATGAAGCAAACTAATCCAGAGATCACCATAATTACTAATGGGTTAAACTCAGCGAATGGGATGCTGTTTACTGCATTTTCTGCTAAGCCGGTTCCATTCATGGCGAGACCGAGAGCAAAACCACCGGCAACCATCCAGATGACGGCCCAATCTATATCTTTCAGGTCGCTGGCTGTTACCACGCCGGTAAAGGCAAAAACGGCAATTGGAAGCATAGCCACAGTGTTGGCATTGACACCTAGTTGCTTGCCACATACCCAAAGAAGGATGGTAAGGAAGAATGTGGCACCTACAACTATAGTACGCCAATTGTGACTTATATTGCCATCGATTTTTAATTCTATAGTCTTTTGTGAGAATGGGAACATCTTGCGGATGATAAACCATGCGCAGAAAAGCATGATGATAACCATCGGAGCCATAATTGCCATCCATTCTCCAAAACCTATTCCGAGGTTCAAGCCTGCGGGGTCATTGAGAACCTTGTAGGCAAAAGCATTAGGAGGAGTTCCGATAGGGGTTCCCATACCACCGAGGTTAGCTCCGATAGGAATGGCCATAGTCAGCGCTACTCTTCCTTTTCCGTTAGCAGGGAGCGACTTGAATACTGGGGTTAGGAAGGTAAGCATCATGGCGGCTGTGGCCGTGTTGGAGATAAACATGGAGAAAATACCGGTGATGAGCATAAACCCCAATAGTACGTTTTCCGAGCGCTTGCCGAATGGGGCAATCAATGTTTTTGCCATCAGTACGTCAAGACCGCTTTTGGTAGCTGCGATGGCTAGTACGAAACCTCCCAGGAAGAGTATGATTGTTGGATCGGCGAAACATGCCATTACACCTTGGTAGTCCAATAGTTTGCCGTACTCGCCCTCTGAGCCTTGCATAACGGCAAAAGCCGAATCGGAGACGAAGAATAGCAGTACAAAAATGATAACTACTGAGGTGGCCCAAGCTGGAATTGCTTCTGTGAGCCATAGCATCACTGCCATTACGAATATGGCGATTACACGTTGTTGTACAACAGTGAGACCCTCGATTCCAAAGCTGTCGATGGGTAAGTTCCATACCAGAATTGTGGCTAAGGCTGTGATGAGAAACATCAGAGCCTTCTTTCGATTGAAGTCACCTGTCAATACTTTCTTTACAGTTTCTTGCATTTTCTCTATGTTTTTATGGTTATACTTTTATTGTTAGTGGGGAAGTGTCATATGTAAATGGCGTTCCTTTGCTGCAAAAATACACAATATTTTTGGATTATCAACAAATAATTGAGAAAAACGATAAAAAAATAACCTTTTTCTGCAAAAAAACGGGAGAAAGTGAACTGCTTTACGTTTTTTTTTCTTATATTTGCAGAAAAATAGCGATAGCAGTTATCGTTTTAACCGATTAAAGTTTATTATCATGAGTCAGTCAGTATTATTTTTTATCATCGTTTTGGTGATTGTGTTTGCAGTCATGGTGTCGTCTTACTTTCATAAGCGTCATCATGAGTTTAATATGGGAGATATTGAGAAGGCTGTGCGCGGAGCATATCCCGCAGGAGTGCGTTCTATTACGAAGGACGAACTTGTAAAGGGGGTGAAAAAGCACTTTCATTGTTCTTCTAAGGATGCACATTATATTATAGGTGTGGCAAGACGAAAAAAGTTGGTAGATATTGCAGCTAATCATGTCACCTTGCTTTGATTTGTTTATACGCTTACGAATATATATAATAAGGTGAAGAGTGATTTTTATGAGTTATAGATGTTTATAACTGTTAAAAATCAAAAGAAAAAGCGATTTTCTTCTCAAAACATTTGGTGGAATGAAAAATAGTTAGTACTTTTGCACTCGCTTTTGAGAAATACACTTTCTCTTAGCAACATAAAGAAAGAGTTCTTTGAAAGATTTTACATAAACAGAC
>NZ_QSIG01000061.1:0-16441 GCF_003468525.1 Prevotella sp. AM34-19LB
AGGACACCGACCTGGTGAAGACCGAGAAGCAGAATGCGTTCGCCATCTCGCAGTACACCGATGTGATGACCATCGAGAAGTTTGCCAAGCACATCACTTCTCACGGCAGCGTATATTCCAGAGCCGACATCAGCGCCATCCTCTACATTATACAAGAGGGCTTAATTTGTTCGGAAACAATAAACAATCACAAGTTGTAAATAGCATAACCCGCACAAAATAGCATTATTAGAAACATTTCAATTGCAAACTCCACATATCATTTTTCAGCCATACATATTTATATATAGATGAAACAATTACAATTTTATCACGATTAAGTTTTATTAACGGACTCCCCCCCCTATAATTCATTATTTTTCACTAAATTTGCAGCCGAATACAAAAGTATAGGTAAACAAGTAAAAAGATATATAAGAACAGAGTTTAAAACTCTATTGATAATAATGTGTGGATTAACAAGAAATAAGATTCTGATCATGGCTTTCATGTTCTATGGGGCAAGCCTTGCGGCTCAAAACCACCAGGACATGCAGGATTCTGTAAGGATCTATTTCAAACAGGGAAAGATAGAACTCGTTCCTACCCTGCGCAACAACCAATCGGCACTGAACAGGATAGCAGATACGATGCGCATCACTAGCGCAGACTCTGCCTATCAATTGCGAAAGATCCTCGTAGTGGGCGGTGCCTCACCCGAGGGAAGCGTGAAATTCAACCGTTGGCTGTCTGAGAAAAGAGCAAAGGTATTGTTCGATTATCTCTCCCGCTATGGTGAATTGCCCGATTCGCTAAGAACTACCCATTACTTAGGAAGAGATTGGAATGGCCTGATCAGGCTGGTGGAAAATGATCCACAACTCCCCTACCGGAAGGAAACCCTTTCCATGCTGCGCCAGATAGCCAGCGAACAGAAAAGCGGTGCCCAGGCGGAGGAGAGTCATCTGCAGAAGATACAGAAGCTGCGAGGGGGTACACCTTATTTATATATGTACAGGAAATACTTCCCGCTGCTCCGATCATCCAAGCTGCATCTATGGTACGAGAAGGTGCATCGCTCGGAGATTCCGAAAACGGAAAATCTGAATTCGGAGATTCAGAAATCGGATACCACTGCTGCAGCGTTCATCCCACCGGCAGATACCATCTGCGCCCCCGACACCCAGTCCATCGCAATGCAGAAAATCCGGAAACCCTTCTATATGGACATCCGGACCAATATGCTCTACGATGCGCTCCTGATTCCGAACATCGGAGTGGAGATGTATCTGGAAAAAACTGGTCGGTGGCTGCCAACTGGATGTACGGATGGTGGAAGACCGACCGCAGACACTGGTACTGGCGAGCCTACGGCGGTGACATCGCCATCAGAAAATGGTGGGGAAAAGCTACCAGGGAGAAACCGCTCACCGGACACCACATCGGCATCTACGGCCAGATCTTCACATACGACTTCGAAACCGGAGGACGCGGCTACATGGGCGGAAAGCCCGGAGGCACGCTCTGGGACAAGATGAACTACATCGTGGGAGCCGAATACGGCTATTCGCTGCCCATCGCCCGAAGGCTGAACATCGACTTCACCATCGGCGCCGGCTATTGGGGCGGCATCTATCACGAGTATAAGCCCGAGGCTGACTACTACGTATGGCAATCCACCAAGGAGCGCCGCTGGATAGGTCCCACCAAGGCAGAGATTTCGCTGGTATGGCTGATAGGACACGGCAATACCAACCGCAAGTTCTCAGGCAGGAAGAACAGAGAGAAAGGAGGCGGAAATGAGCAGGATTAGAATCTTCAGAGGATCTGGAATCATCCAAGCCCTCAGCCTGATGCTCTTTTTTCTGATACTCTCGTCGTGCGAGCACAAGGAATTCCGCTACGTCACCTCCTCGTTCCGCTCATTAAGGGTGGAATTCAACTGGGAGCGATATGAGGATTTTCAGAAGCCAGAAGGCATGCGAGTGATCTTCTTTCCGAAAGATGGCCGGGGCGAGCCGTGGATCTTCGATTTTCCGAACGGAGAAGGAAGGCAGATTGAGTTGCCCGAAAACGAGTATCGCGTCATCTGCTACAACTACGATACGAGCGGCATCAGTTGGGAGAATCCCAACAGCTATGTAGAGTATCTTGCCAAGACCCGCAGCGTACAGGCGCCCGACAGCACCAAGGCATGCACCACTCCCTCCTGGCTCTGCGGCGACCACATCGACCGGGTATCGCTGGAGAATATTCCAGAAGGCACGGAGAAGGTGATCACCCTGTATCCGGTGAGGATGGTGAGCCGTTACACTTACGAGGTGAATGGCATCCAGAATCTGGAAAGAGTGGCGGATATCCGAGCGAGTCTTTCGGGGATGTCAGGATCACTGCTGATGGCGGAAGACAAATTGCCCGATGGAGTTTCGGAGAATCTTCTTTTCGGAGGAGAGACTGCCAATAATCAGATCAAGGGCGGTTTCTACACCTTCGGCTACTGTCAGAGCATCGCTACGCCCCAGGTGTTCAAGCTTTATCTGAAGAGCAGGGATGGCAAGGTGTATGTCTTGGAGCAGGATGTTTCGGCACAGGTTCACTCGGTTCCCGTAAGGGGTCATATCGGTGATGTGCATCTCATCATCAATTTCAACTTCACCGTTCCGGATAATAAGAATGACGGAGGAGGCGGAGGAGGCAACGGTGGAAATAATTCCAGCGGTGGTGCTGGCTTCGATGTAGGAGTTGATGATTGGGCGGATGTGAATGAGGACATTATATGTTAAGGGTTTAGCATCCGAAAATAAAGCTTTTAATCGTAAAAGATAAAGCTTGAAATAGTTAAAGATAAAGCTATAAATAGCAAAGGATAAAACTTGAAATAGTAAAAAAATAAATTTAACAATAGTAAAAGATAAAAAAAGAACTGTAAAATTATGAAAAAGGTAATTTTTGGAACAGCATTGGCCTCTATGGCATTGCTTTCAGCATGCTCATCAGACAACGAGCTTGCAAATGTAGAAACAACAGCTAACAACGCTATCGGATTTCATGTAGTTGGTAATAAGGCGGAGACTAGAGCAAACATTATTGGCGCTGACAATATCACCAGTACCGATTTTAATGTATTTGCGTTCACTAGAAATGAAGACGGCACTGATGGTACTATTTTCATGGGAGAGAAAGCCAACCAATTGGGTCAGAAAGGCATCAAGATTGTCAATAAGTCAGGGGAATGGGATTATGCAAATGATGCTGATATTCATTATTGGCCAGCAAATACTGCACTGAATTTCTACGCTGTTAGCCCAGGATCTTTCGAAAAAGTGGAGGAAAATATGGAGATGACAAACGTTTATGGATGGAATATTAATAATAATACAAAAACCATTAGCTATAGTCCTTTAGATGAGTATGCAGGTAGAACCGACAAGAAAAACTTGGATGTAATGTATGCTATTGCTCCGAACCAGACTCAGACAAAAGAAAATGGTGGAAGAGTGAAATTCCAATTCAAGCATATTTTGTCTCAGGTTGTGTTTAAGGCTAAGACACAATTAGAAAATATGGAGGTGGAAATTAATGAAATCAAAATTCATAATCCCTGGACAAAAGGTACTTATACATTGCCTAAAACAAGTTCTGAAAAGGGCACATGGGAATTAACAGCGCCTACCGTTGGTTCAAAGTGGGGAGCATTCACCGTTGTAACGGGGAAAAAGATTACAGTTACCAGCAATGGTGCAGACATTTCTGTAGATGGCCCAATGTTGTTCGTACCACAGGAACTGACGGCATGGGATGTAAAAAAGACAAAGGCGGAAGCAGATACTGAGCATCAAGTATATTTGGAAATCACCTGCAAGATTAAGCAGGAAACAGAATACGTTTTCGGCTCAGCAACAGAATATAAGACCCTCTACGTACCATTCGGTCAAACTTGGGAGCAGGGCAAGCGCTACACCTACACCCTCATCTTCGGTGGTGGCTATGATGATCATGGCCTGCCAATCTTGCAGCCTATCAATTTCGAAGCTGTAGCTGGAAACTGGGAAGAGGCAAATGCAACAGATATCGACGTCAACAAATAATCCAATCATCTTAAAAACAATACCGGGCAGGAGCATCATCTCCTTGCCCGGTATTGTTTTTTTACTCAGCCTTAGCCACTTCGTTTTGGAGATACGAGTTAAACGAGTTTGCTAAGACATTCATAATCTTATTTATTCTTCCTCAATCTTCCAATCACTCTTGAGCATACCAATCTTAACCTCCTCATTAGGATAATCCAAAGTATAGCGATGCAGTATCGGGTTATACTTCTTAATAGTGAGGTAACCACCCTGATAGAGCATCGGAAGTGCAGAAGTCATCAGTTCCGGAAAAACATCGAAATCATCCACATCACATGATATTTTCTCAATATTCATCACGTTGACGTGATACTTCTGCAGCGTCTTGATAAGATAAGTTGGTGTGCCTGAGCCAAACCAATAAGGAGCTATCTTGCGTGCATTCAGCGCTTTCAATAGACTGAACGGATTAAAGACATCCTCTGATTTCTCACTGAAATGATAGCCGTCGTAGAATCTTGTCAGCTCTGCCAGACATTCCTCATACGTCATGCCAAGAGCTTCTCCCAATGCTGCCACATCCGGTTTCATCTGCGTGGTAAGTTCCTTCTTGCTGATGCCGCAGATAGCTGAATACTGATTATACATACTGATGTTATCGAGATTGTTGAGTTCGCTGAAGATACTGAGCTGTGCGAACTTGGTGATGCCCGTGATGAAGGTGAACTCCAGGTATGGGTCGAGCATCTTCAGAGGACTGTAGAAGTTCTGCATGATGCGACGAAGCGGCTGCAGATTCTCCTTCTCATGTACCACATCCAATAATGGGGCATCATATTCATCAATGATAACAACCACCTTTTCGCCTGTCTGCTTGTATGCTTTTTCCACCAGGTCTTTCAAACGGAGGTTGGCATCCACTAGATGCGTCTTGTATCCCCAATGCATTTCCTGCTCTTCAAGCATATCAGCCAGATATCTTTCCAGCTGCTCCACGCCCATGTGCTTGGCACCGCTCAAGTCAAAATGAAGCACTGGGTGCTTCACCCAATCCTTCTCGTAATCAGCAATGGCCAATCCCTCGAAAAGTTCCTTTCTTCCCTCGAAATAGGCATGGAGGGTTGAAGCAAAGAGCGACTTTCCGAATCGCCCTGGACGATTCAGGAAGACATACTTCATACCTTTTTCTCTGAAATCCACGATGTATTGGGTCTTATCTATATAGAGATAACCTTTCTCGCGGATTTTTTCAAAGGTCTGAATTCCTACAGGATATTTATTTACTATTTTTGCCATATTCCTATATGCTTTACGTTTTGCGCTGCTAAGTTACGAAGAAATTCCGAATTAGCCAAACGCAATTTCAATTATTTTAAGCTAAGGGAAATACATTTTGGCTATTCAGACCGAAAACACTACCCTGGCACTCCAACGTATTTACAATCTGCCCGTACCCCGCTAGGCGTCCCGCCGGATTTGAAATCCGGCGTTAAAAAAATGTCCTAACCTATTTAGGCTCTGCGGATTTGCAATCCGCAGCAAAGGAGTATGCTTTCCTTTTATTGGGGGATTACAAATCCCCAGATGTTTATAGGTCGAACCTTTTTAACGACGGATTGCAAATCCGTCGGAACGCCTGGCGGGGGCAATCCACGGGGGACGCCAGGCGGGGTTCATAAAATGAAGGGCACCACCATACATTACCCCCCTAACATACTAAAACGAAATGAGCGACACCCGCAAAAAGCAGGTGCCGCTCGCCAATTGAGAAATTGACCAAAAAAAAGCTCCGAACATTTTCTGGACAATTCCCCATCTTGAAAAACTTATCCGAAATTATCGTACATGATGCTCTCAGGATCAACTCCGAGAGAATCCAGATAATCTGTTACAGTCTTGATCAGCATTGGAGGTCCGCAGAGATAGTACTCGCAATCCTCTGGTGCCTCATGATCCTTCAAGTAGGTATCACGGATGCAGTTAACAGCAAATCCCTCGTAGTACTTCACGCCCTGAGCATCTGCCACTGGGTCCTTGCGATCCAATGAAAGATGGAAGTGGAAGTTAGGGAATTCCTTCTCAAGCTCCCAGAAGTCCTCCAGGAAGAAGGCCTCACCCAATGCACGCGCTCCGTAGAAGAAGTGAAGCTCACGGTCTGTGGTGTGCAGGGTCTTGGTCATGTGCATAATCTGAGCACGCAATGGAGCCATACCGGCACCACCACCAATCCAGATCATCTCCTTGCCCGATGTGAAGTTAGGATGGAAGTCACCGTAAGGACCACTCATCATTACCTTGTCGCCTGGCTTCAATGAGAAGATGTAAGAAGAAGCGATACCTGTTGGTACGTTCTGGAATCCTACCTGTGGACGTGGCAAGAATGGAGTTGTGGCGATACGGACAGTAAGAGTGATGATATCACCCTCGTCAGGATAGTTCGCCATAGAGTAAGCACGAACGGTAGGCTCTGGGTTGTGAGCCTTGAGAGAGAAGATGTTGAACTTCTTCCATGCTCCGATGTACTCCTCGCCAATGAGATCCTTGTCGAAGTCCTTGTCGTAATCGATGCAGTCGTATGCAGGAATCTTGATCTGAGCGTAAGAACCTGGAACGAAGTCCATGTGCTCGCCTGGAGGCAGAGCCACCTTGAACTCCTTGATGAATGATGAAACGTTCTTGTTGGAGATAACCTCGCACTCCCACTCTTTCACGCCCATCACGCTCTCAGGCACCTTGATCTTCAGGTCGCCCTTCACCTTGCACTGGCATCCCAGACGCCAGTGGTCCTTAATCTGCTTGCGGGTGAAGTGAGGCTTCTCAGAATCGAGAATCTCGCCGCCGCCTTCGAGCACCTGAACCTTACACTGGCCACAGCTTGCCTTACCGCCGCAGGCAGAAGGCAGGAAGATGCCGTTCTCATTCAGCGTAGTCATCAAACTGCTGCCCTGAGGCACGTTGATGGTCTTGTCGCCATTGATTTCGATATTTACATTTCCGCTAGGGCTCAGATACTTCTTAGCCACGAGCAGGATGATAACCAGCAGGAGAATCACCACGAGGAAAACTCCGATACTAGCCAATATAAATGATGTATTACCCATATCTATAGTCCTCCTATTTTAGATTTTCAAGCCTGAGAAGCAAAGCATAGCCATTGCCATGAGGCCTACTGTGATAAATGTGATGCCGAGTCCCTGCAATGGCTTTGGCACGTCGCAATACTGCATCTTCTCGCGGATGGCTCCCATCAGGACGATGGCAAGAGTCCAACCCAGACCGGAACCTACGGCATAAACGATGCTATCCCATACAGAGGTGATAGCCTGAGTATTGGCAGGATCCATCAGGATGCGCTGCTGCATGAAGAGCGATGCACCCATGATGGCACAGTTTACGGCAATCAATGGCAGGAAGATACCCAGCGCTGCATAGAGCGATGGTGAGAACTTCTCTACAATCATCTCGACCAGCTGCACGATACCAGCGATGACGGCAATGAAGAGGATGAAGCTCAGGTAAGTGAGGTCAACACCCAGAATGCCGTCGGCGCTGAGCACCTTGGTCTGCAACAGGTAATCTACAGGCACGGTGATGAGCAACACGAAGGTTACTGCCAAACCCAGGCCCAAAGAGGTCTTCACGTTCTTGGATACTGCCAAGTATGAGCACATACCCAAGAAGTAGGCGAAGATCATGTTATCGACGAAAATCGAACGGAAAAACAAACTTATTGCGTGCTCCATCTTACTTCTCCTCCTTATAAATATAGGCACGATGTACCCAGATTACACATCCAACGAGAATCAATGCCATGGCTGGCATGGTCATCATACCGTTGTTAACATATCCGAAGTTGTAAGCTCCCTCAGGAATCAGCTGGAAACCGAGCAGAGAACCGCGGCCCAGGAACTCACGAACAGCACCCACAATCACGAGGATGAGGGCGTAACCCAAACCATTACCTACACCATCGAGGAATGAAGGCCAAGGCTTGTTCATCATAGCGAATGCCTCCAAACGACCCATCAGGATACAGTTGGTGATGATCAGACCCACGTAAACTGAGAGCTGCACGCTCACGTCGTAGGCGAAAGCCTTCAGCACCTGGCTCACGATGGTAACCAGGGCAGCAACTACCACCAGCTGAACGATGATACGGATGCGCTGAGGGATGGTGTTGCGGATGATGGAAATAATCACGTTAGAGAATGCCGTGATGATAGTAACGGCAAGTCCCATCACAATGGCTGGCTTCAACTGAGAAGTAACAGCCAGGGCACTACAGATACCAAGCACCTGCACGAGGACAGGGTTGTCGCCGTTCAGTGGCTTGATGAATGCCTCCTTATTTTGTTTACTAAATAATGCCATAATTTCGCTTAATTATTTAATGAATTTAGCAAGACCTTCCTTGAGCATGGCATCCACACCGTCGGATGTCAATGTAGCACCGGTAACGGCATCCACATTGTTAGGGTCGCCGGCAGGAGCGTCTTTCTCAACGCCCAGAGCGATGCCCTCTACTCCATCCTTGTGAATCTTCTTGCCCTGGAACTTCTGCTGCCACTTCAGGTTGTCCTTGATTTCAGCACCCAGTCCGGCTGTCTCGCCTTCGTGGTTGAAATATACGCCATAGATGGTGTTGTTGTCAGCATCCACGGCGATGAAGCCTGAAATGCCGCCCCAGAGACCCATACCCTTTACGGAATATACGGTCTTCTTCTGACCATCAATCTCGCACTCGTAATACTTCATGCCATCCTTCTCCTTCTCGTCCTTCACCACCTCTTTATATTTGGCAGCCGCAGTAGCGTTGTCAAGGTCGCGCAGGTTCAGGGAGTTCAGAATCTGCTTCTGAGTATCAAGAGCCACGTTGGCATCCTGTGTTGCCTTCAGCGAAGAAGACACGAACGCGAGCAGGAATGCCACGATTACCACGATGATAACCGAATAGATAATAGTATAGCTATTTGAATTTGTCTTCATATCTACATTCCTCCTACATTATTTAATAGCACGTTTAGCACGGCGAGAGATGTTGCTCTGAACTACACAGTAGTCGATGAGTGGAGCAAACATGTTGCCGAAGAAGATAGCGAGCATCATACCCTCTGGATAACCTGGGTTCATCACACGTACGATAACGGCGATGGCACCGATGAAAAATCCGTAGAAGTACTTACCTTTCTCTGTACGGGCTGAAGTTACAGGGTCGGTAGCCATGAATACGGCACCGAAGCAGAAACCACCCAGTACGATGTGCTCATACCAAACGATAGGTGTCATACCGAGAGCCTGGAAGATAAGCGCCATCACGATGCCGCCTGCGAATACTGAACCCATGGTCTTCCATGATGCGATGCCTGTCCAGAGAAGGATGATGGCACCGATGGCGATGGCGATGACTGAAGTCTCACCGATACAGCCAGGAATGAAACCGATGATAGAATCGCAGAGGCTAGCTGAAGGCATGCTGCCCTGAGCCAGCTGACCGAGAGGAGTAGCAGCTGTGAAGCCATCAGGCAGGGTGTTACCCAAACCGAAGATAGCGTCCTTAGCCACCCAAACCTTATCACCACTCATAGCCAATGGATATGAGAAGAAGAGGAACATACGGGCACCCACAGCCACATTGAAGATGTTCATACCCGTGCCACCGAAGATTTCCTTGCAGAAGATAACTGCGAAGGCGCACGCCAGGGCGAGCATCCACAGCGGTGTAGAGATAGGAATGATCAATGGGATGATGATACCGCTGACGAGGTAACCCTCCTGGATTTCCTCGTGCTTCCACTGAGCCCAGGCAAACTCGATGCCGAGACCCACGATGTAGCTAACCAGCAACTTAGGAAGGACTGCCAGGAATCCGAAGCCGAAGACCTCGATGAAGCTGGCAGCATCCAGTGTACCTGCAGCCTTGAAATTCTGGTATCCCACATTATACATACCGAAGAGCAATGCAGGAATCAGGGCGATTACCACAAAGCTCATGATGCGCTTCGAGTCGATGGAATCGTGGATGCTGGCTCCGCTCTTCGCTGTCGTATTAGGCACGTACAGGAAGCTCTCAAAACCGTCAAACACGCTCTCGAAGGCATGCAGCTTACCTCCCTCTTGGAAGTTAGGCTTTATCTTATTGAGATAATTTCTTAATGCACTCATTATTTTAATAATTAACAGTACTAAAAACTAAGCATTCTCCTTGCGCAGGGTGTTCAAGCCCTCACGTACTATCTTCTGCAATTCGAGCTTAGAGCTATCCACGAACTCAGCTACCGCAAAGTCCTCAGGACTAACCTCATAGATACCGAGCTGCTCCTGCTTGTCGATATCGCCTGCGATGATTGCCTTGATGAGATACTCACCGAAGATGTCCATAGGGAGAACCTGGTCGTACTCGCCGCTCATGATCATGTGGCGCTCGCCACCCTTGATGCGGGCATCGAGATTGTACTCCTTCTTCTTACCGAAGAGCCAGGAGAGATAAGAACGCGATGTAGAGAACTGGTTGGTGCGTGGAAGAATCCAGCCCAGCATCTCGTCGCAGTCGTCACCCTCTGGGATGGCTGTGATCTCTGAGGTGTGTCCTCCTACGTAATCTGCCAAGGTGGTCTTGGTACCGGTCAATGGGTTGCCATTGATCAGGCGCACGTGTGCGGTAGTCTTCAGCTGTGCTTCAACGAAAGCTGAGAATGGTGTACCTACCAACACGTTAGCGTAACCAGTCTGCTTCATCTCGCTACCAGCTACAGCCACCTTCTTGTGGAGATCAACCTTACCTGTAAGGAAGAGGCGACCGAAGAAGATTACTGATGCAGGATCTACCGTCCAAACCACTTCGCCCTTGTTTACAGGGTCGATGTTGTTCACCTGTACACCTACATTACCAGCAGGACAAGGACCATCAAACACATTGAGTTCCACGTTCTTAGCCTCGCCGAGCGCATTGCAGTGCTGCTCAACTCCAACGCCAAGATAAGTTTCGCAATCTTGCTCAAGGCTGTCAAACCTGCCTGGAAAGCTTCCTCATTGCCAGCGAGTTCTACCTCGAAATCGGCAGCGAGCGGCATGTCGCGGAGGGCAGAAACGAAGATTGCCTTAGGAGTGGTATCCGGTGTGGTGGATACAGCGTAAGGCAACTGGTTGATGTAACCGAACAATCCAGCCTCGAGCAACGCCTGCTTCACGGCTGCACCGTCCAACGACTCAACGTTTTTCTTACCAAAATCCGTAGAGGTCTGCTCAGCGTCTGCCTTCACCTTGATGCAAAGCACCTTGCGACGCTCCCCTCGCTCAATGGCGGTAACCTGACCGCTCACTGGTGAGGCAAACTTCACCTCTGGGCAAGCCTTGTTCACAAACAAGGCGTCTCCGGCATTGACATGGTCGCCCTCGCGTACAACTACCTTAGGAGTAACACCCACGAAGGCTGCAGGTACGAGTGCATACTCGCTAGCCTGTACCACAGGGATGGCTACATCCTTGGAAGCCTTACCCGTAAGGTTTATGTCCAAGCCTTTACGTAACTTAATTACATTTGCCATAACTACATTAAAAATATTATATTTAAAACTGATTTTCTGGTTTTATTTTGTGAAAACATTCAAATTATGCTGCAAAAATAGCAAAAAAAAGTAAGACGAGGAAGAAAAATCACTAAATTATTTGATAATGTAACAAAAAAGCAGTAAATTTGTGCCTAAATTTCAATACAGATTCAGATTGCAAGCGTGTTTTGACAAACACAGATTGCAAATTAACGGCAAATGCCCATTGCTGAATAACGGCAAATGCCATTGCTGAATACGGCAAATGCCCATTGCAAATTAACATTAAATATTCATAAGACTCTGAAACGATTTAAACATATCATCAGCTGTATCATCTGGACTATCTTCGCCCTTTATGTGATACTCATCGTACTGTTGCATCTGCCACCAGTACAGACCTTCCTCGGCTCTACCGTAGCCAACGCCCTCGCCCAGAAATTCGGAACAGAAGTGAGCGTGGGAAAGATCAACCTGGGTTTCTTCAACCGAATCATCATCGACGATGTGAGAATGCTCGACCAGAAAGGCGACAGCATGATCTATGCTTCACGACTCTCGGCAAAGGTGGACCTGCTGCCGCTGAAAGACGGAAAAATCTCGGTTTCATCGGCACAGCTCTTCGGTCTGAGAGCCAACATCTACAGGCAGAATGCCAAGAGCGACATGAACATCCAGTTCATGCTCGATTCGCTCGCTTCGAAGGATACCACCCAGCACAAGCCACTCGACCTGCGCATCGGAAGCGTCATCATCCGCCATGGATCCATCGCCTACAACCAGCGCGACATCGCATCGGCAGCAGGAGTATTCTCGCCTCAACACATCGGCATCAGCAATCTCTCGGCACACATCGCATTGCACCATCTCACAGACAACGATATTTATCTATCCATCAAGAAGATAGCCTTCACCGATAAATCAGGACTTCAAGTAAAGAATCTGCGATTCAAGGTGAATGCAGACAAGCATCAGGCGCGCCTGAGCGACTTCCAACTGGAACTCCCGAAGAGCCACCTGCTGCTGGAAGACCTCATCGCCACCTACCGCACAAACGAGAAGGGAAAGCTCATCAGCGAAACGCTGCAGTTTGAGGGCGGCATCAAGCCATCGCTCATCACCCTGTCGGATGTGGCTTGCTTCGCTCCTATCCTCAGAAAATGGAACGATGCCCTCTACATCGACACCCACTTCTCGGGCACCAGTACATCGGCACGCATCCACCAGCTCCACTTCAAGACCCAGAGCGGAAGCATCCTGCTCAAGGCGAATGCCAAGGCGAGCGACTGGAACCGGAAGCTGCACTGGCTCGCCAACATAGAGACCCTGAAGGTTTCTGACGAGGGCGTGGAGCAGATAGCCGCCAACCTGGGCAGCAAAGTGAAGATTCCGAAAGAGGTGCTCCGACTGGGCAACATATATTATAAAGGTGTAGCCAGCGGAAAAGGCAAGAGCCAGATAGGAACCAAGGGCGTACTGCGCACCGACGCAGGAAACGTGGAGATCGACGCCCATCAGAACGGCAAGCAGCTCTACGCCAAGGTGGATACCAAGGGCATCAACCTGGGCAAGATTCTCGACAACGCCAAACTGGGCATCATCGCCGCACATATCACCGCACAGGGCACCAAGGAACATCTCGTGGCAAAGGGCGAGATTCCGCAGTTCGACTTCAACAACTACCGATTCAGCAACATCAGGCTGGACGGCAGCTACAACAAGGGACTCATCGACGGACTCGCATCCATCGCCGACCCGAATATCAACCTGCAGGTGGCGGGCAAGTACTCCATCCCGAAGAAGCAGTATGAAGCCCAGCTCAACCTGGCGCATCTGCAACCTACCGTACTGGGCGTGAAGATGGCAGACAACACCTACACCCTGAACGACATCAGGGTGAGCGCCAAGAACGAAGGAGCAGACAGCTATCTGGACCTGGAAGCACCATTCGCCAACATCCACGTAAAGGGACAG
The DNA here is from genome assembly GCF_003468525.1 of Prevotella sp. AM34-19LB. Lineage (NCBI taxonomy): Bacteria > Pseudomonadati > Bacteroidota > Bacteroidia > Bacteroidales > Prevotellaceae > Prevotella > Prevotella sp. AM34-19LB. The sequence continues at coordinate 13,571 of NZ_QSIG01000061.1, forward strand.
TACGACTACGGCACCCTGGTTCAGACCATGACCAACATGCTGGCAAGCAAGCTGCCTACCCTGCCTGGCATCGGCAAGACCAGCAACAAGACAAGGAACAACTTCAGCATAGAGGCAGAAATAGCCTCTACCGAAATACTGCAGAAAATGCTGGGCGTGCCGCTCGACATCCAGCAGCCGGTGGTGATAGACGGAAACATCTCCGACCTCGACCGCTCGGTAAACCTCACGGCACAGTTGCCTGCCTTCAGCTATAACGGCAGCGACTACAGCGGCGGAGCCTGCAGATGAACACCGAGGGCGACACGCTGAAGGTGGACGCGCGCATCAAGACGGGAGCGGCGGGCAGCACAAGCCCTACCCTGCACGTAAAGGCAGCGGCAGCCGACAACACCCTGATGGCATCGCTGGGTTACAACAACCACTCCAAGAGCCTGCCTATCCACGGGGCGCTGAATGCCGAGGCGCAGTTCTACAAGAATACGGACAACGTATCTACCGCCCACGTAGATATCAAGCCATCGGTAATCCATATAGGAGAAAAGCCTTGGCAGGTGCATCCGGCTGACATCACCTACAGCAAGAACCACCTGGAGATAGAAAACTTCGAAGTAAGCCACGGCGACCAGCATGTGGCGGTGAACGGACTCGCCACCCCGAACAAGGAAGACTCCATCGTGGCGCAGCTGAAGGATGTGGATGTAGAGTATATCCTGAACCTCGTAAACTTCCACTCGGTGGATTTCTCAGGCAAGGCTTCAGGTAAGGCAATCGTGAAGAGCATCTTCAATGATCCTGATGCCTACGCAAAGCTCGACATCAAGGACTTCGAGTTCGAACACGGTCCGATGGGAATACTTCATGCCAACGTAAACTTCAACAAGGAACTGAGCCAGATTGACATCAACGCCGTGGCAGACGAGGGCGAGGAGCACCAGACGCTCATTGACGGATATGTATCGCCGAAGCGAAACTACATAGACCTGGGCATCGAAGCGCAGGGCACGAATATGAAATTCATGGAGAGCTTCTGCGGCAGTTTCATGGACAACATCCAGGCAAGGGCGAGAGGAAAGGTGAACCTGGTGGGCGACCTGAGCGACATCAACCTGGTGGGCGACATCTATGCCACCGGCAAGATGCACATGAAGCAGCTGGGCACCGAGTACAGTTTCAGGAACCTGCATGCCCACGCCATTCCGGATGACATCCTGCTGAACAATGATACCATCTTCGACCGCAACCACAACATGGCGCTCGTAAGCGGCGGTATCCATCACAAGCACCTCACCCGACTGAGCTACGACCTCACCCTGAAGGCGCACAACTTCCTGGGCTACGACACCCATGAGTTTGGCGACAACACCTTCTACGGTACCGTCTATGCCACCGGCGAGGTGGGCATCCACGGCAAGAGCGGCGAAACCATCATCGACATCGATGCAGAACCGGGACCTGGCAGCATCTTCGTATATAACGTGGCGAGCCCTGATGCCATCAGCGACAAGAGCTTCATCCACTGGCACGACATCGCTCCGGAACTGACCGACAGTCTGAAGCTGCAACAGAAGGATGCTGACGATGACATCGACTTCTCATCAGACATGCGCATCAACTTCCTGGTGAATGCCACACCTAACCTGACGCTGAAGCTGATGATGGACCCTCAGAGCGGCGACTACATCACGCTGAACGGTAATGGCGTACTAAGAGCCAACTGGTTTAACAAGGGCTCCTTCGATATGTTCGGCAACTATGTGGTGGACCACGGAGTGTATAAGCTCACGATACAGAATGTAATCAAGAAAGACTTCGAGTTTATGCCGGGCGGAACCATCGCCTTCGGTGGTAATCCATACAATGCCCCCCTGAATCTGCAGGCGAAATATACGGTGAACGGTGTTCCGCTGAGCGACCTGAGCATCGGCCGTTCGTTCAGCAGCAACAACATCCGAGTAGATTGTCTGATGAACATCACGGGCACCCCTCAATCGCCGAGCGTGGATTTCGCAATGGACCTGCCTACGGTGAACACGGATGCCAAGCAGATGATCTACTCAGTCATCAATTCGCAGGAAGAGATGAACCAGCAGGTGCTCTATCTGCTCGCCATCGGACGATTCTATGCGCAGACCAAGAACAACCAGAGCAGCGAGGATGCCGACCAGCAGAGTCAGACTTCACTGGCGATGCAGAGTTTCCTGAGCGGTACGATTTCGCAGCAGCTCAACACCGTATTATCGAATGTGGTAAAGAGCAACAACTGGAATTTCGGTGCCAACATCTCTACGGGCGATGAAGGCTTCAACAATGCAGAGTACGAAGGAATCCTGAGCGGAAGGCTGCTCAACAACCGTCTGCTCTTCAACGGTCAGTTTGGCTATCGCGACAATGCGAATGCCACGCAGAGTTTCATCGGCGACTTCGATCTCCGTTATCTCATCTTCCCGAACGGCAATCTCGCCGTGCGCATGTATAACCAGACCAACGACCGCTATTTCACCAGAAACAGTCTCAACACGCAAGGTCTCGGTCTGATCATGAAAAAGGATTTCAACGGCTGGCGCGACCTCTTCGGAATCAAGAAAAAGAAGAAAGAGGTGAAGAAAGTGGTGAAGAAGAAAAGCGGGAGCAAGAGAGCAAGAAGCAAGTAATGTAAAAAGACGGAAGCAAATAAAGCTGAAGACGGAAGCAAATAAAGCTGAAGACGGAAGCAAATAAAGCTGAAGACGGAAGCTTCTGTCATCCCCCAACGCCCTGAAAGGGCAGAAGCTCCTAGCCCAGGGCAACGCCCTGGGTATAGCATCAGGCAGCAATGCGCCCTGTAAGGGCAAAAGCTTTATAATCACTAGGTTTTTGAAGCTTTTGTCC